>NZ_JACVUR010000079.1:0-12496 GCF_016516495.1 Delftia sp. S65 | reverse complement strand
GGCCTTCGAGCACTTCAACGAGGTGCATCCGCATTCTTCGCTGAAAATGCGTTCGCCTCGGGAGTTCAGGCGGCAACAGGCTGCAGGGGCTGACCAGGCGCTTTATTGCGAATAGGGCGGGGTCGGGAATACGGGGGCAAGGTCAATTCATTATTTCGGTTTGGTTCGAATAAATGACAGGTAGTGCAAAAGTTGCTCTTCCTCGTCCGATGTTAGGTTGTGCTCCGAAAACGTTGCAATACGGCCGTGCCGCTGTGCGGGTGCGCGCGAGCTAACCGCAGGCAGATATCCGGCCAGTTCCATCAATTGCATGTAGTCAACCCCGTATATCTCTGCAAGCTTGTTCAAGATCGTGGGGCTAGGTTGCAGGATTTTTCCATTCTCAAGCTGGCTGAGGTAGGCGTTGGACACCTCCTTGCCGCTCTTCTCTTCCACTTGGCGAAGAGACATCTTCCTGTCCATGCGAATGGACGCGAGGTATTGACCTAGGGTGACTGCCACGGGTTTTGGACCTGTTAGGGAGTTCCATGCACTTGCCGGGTTGCTCCAGGGAAGCCGATTCTACGCACCTATGCTAATTTTTCAACGCACGCTCACAGCGCGTTGTAAATTTAGCGCGCAAATAGCGCTTGACAAACTTAGCATGCATTGAGATAGTAGCAGCAAGCAACGGGCCAACGGGGATCCCGATCCGGTGCGAGACCTAAGGGCGCAGCAGCGCTGCGTAAGCAACTTTCGAAAGAAGCAACATGAACTCCAGTTTCGAAAATGGTGTGGAAGATGTAGCTGCAGCTGTGGCTGCAGGTCGTGCAGTGCGTGATCACGGGCCTTACGGCATCAAGATCGCGGACGAAAATTTGCGCTTTGAATCGAAGGTGGTGCATGACCCTGTGATCACGGGGACCCAAGTACTGACCATCATGCAGTTGCGCCCGGCCAGCGAGTACTTGGTTTTCCAGATGCTGCGGGACGGCGCCCTCGAAGAGATCCGCCCTGAAGAATCAGTGGATTTGCGCGAAGCCGGGGCAGAGAAGTTCCTGGTGTTCCGCAGCGATCGCTCCTTCCGGTTCTTCATTGACGAGCGCGCGTATGACTGGGGTGCCGCCCAGATTTCTGGCAGCACCCTTAAGAGCCTGGCTGGCCTGCCTGCGGTGGGCATGGACCTCTGGCTCGTCGCCGTGGGCGGCGAAGATCTGCTGATCGGTGACCATGAGTTGGTCGATCTGTCCCGTCCGGGAGTAGAGCGTTTCATGTCGAGCCAGACACGGGTGGTGATCAAGGTCAACTCGCGTGATCGCGAGCTCAACCACTACCAGGTCGACTATTGGGAGATTGCCAAGCTGGCCTTCCCCGAAGCTGCCCCTGGCACGCAGACGATCTACACGATTGATTACTCGGCTGGTCCTCGCCAGAATCCGAGTGGTTCGATGATCGAAGGCCAAGTGGTGTTCATCAAGAATGGGATGAAGTTCTATGTCTCGCAAACTGATAAGTCTTAACCCTGAGCTGCAGCGCCTGCTGGATGAGGGCTATGAGCTGGATGTGCGAGAGAACCATCTGTTGCTGCACAGCGTGCCCTATGTCAATGAACGGCGCGAAGTGGCGCGCGGAATCATCGTAGCTCCTATAACGCTGGCCACTCCTGACAAGCTGGGCCGCCCCGGATCTCATCAAGTCTATTTTGTTGGCGAGCATCCGTATCGCGCTGACGGCTCAATCTTGATCCAGGTTCAACACGCATCAGGGGACTACCGTTTGACCGACGGTATCAACGCGCAGCACCACTTCTCGAACAAGCCGCGGTGCGGCTTTTACGAGAGTTTTTATGAACAGCTGACCAGCTATGCCCGCGTTATCGGCAACGAGGCAAAAGCAATTGATCCTGCCGTCGACGCTCGGACGTTTAAGCCGCGCGAGCCGGTGGAGGAAGATTCGGTTTTCAAGTACGAAGACACCGCCTCTTCGCGGGCGGGTATCCGCAGGCTAGCGATGCGATTTCGAGCACAACGGGTGGCCATTGTGGGGCTGGGCGGCACGGGTAGCTATGCGCTGGACCTGATCGCAAAAACGCACGTGGCTGAGATCCATCTCTTTGATGGCGATGTCCTTCGGCCACACAACGCCTTCCGTATCCCTGGTGCCGTGCCGCGGGAGGATTTGGAGCGTGAGCTCCCCAAGGTTCAATACCTCGCCGAACGCTACGGCTGCATGCGCCATGGCATCGTGGCCCATACTGTCATGCTCGACGAAGACAATGTTCATCTGTTGACGAACTTTGACTATGTGTTCCTTTGCGTGGACAAGGGTGAGGTGCGACAGCTGGTGCTGCGGAAGCTGCATGACACACAAGTGGTGGTAATTGACGTCGGAATGGGCTTGCAGCTGTCGGACGATCAGGAAACTATTTGGGGAAGTTGCCGCGTCACAAGCAGCACTCCTTCTACACGGGAACTGGCGAAGGCTCGCATACCTAAGGTCGACCGTGACGAGGAGCTGTATGCCTCCAACATTCAGATCGCAGAGCTCAACAGCTTAAATGCCGCCCTTGCCGTGGCGAAATGGAAGCGGATGACGGGTTTCTATCTTGACGATCACGGCGAGTACGAGACGACGTACAGCGTGAACTTGAACCAGCTCAGCCGCCAGGAGCCGCCCGCATGACGGTCCAGCGTTTAGAGCATTTGGTGGTGCACTCGCTGCCTGAACCGTTGAAAAGCGGTATCTTGTACGTGACGAGCGACCAGGATTTGGCGGCCCATCTGTGCGCGTGCGGCTGTGGCAAAGAAGTTATTACCCCGCTGTCCCCGACTGACTGGGAGCTGACTTTGCGAAAGGACGTAGCAAGCTTGTGGCCGTCAATCGGCAATTGGTCTTTCCCCTGTAGGTCGCACTACATCGTACGAGGCGGTCGGGTTGTTTGGGCATCGGATATGTCTGAAGCAGCCATCCAGCGTGGTCGCCAGTCGTCGCGTACGCGTAAGGACCTGTACTACTCGGAACAGCAAGGGAACTTGGAGAACATGGATGTTCCGCCCTCACCCCCCTCTGTGTCCAAGGAGTTTTTCTGGAAGAGCCTGCTGGCGCGCGTCCTTCGCTTCTTCACCTGAAGCAGAGGGGCAGTGATTTCAAAAAGCCAAAAAAGGGAGCTTGCTCCCTTTTTTTGTCCTACAACAACCCGTCGATATCGGTACTATCGGTAGCGCGTGGGATGTGCTACGCTGTGTTTCCAGCAACGAAAATTGCTGACAATTTTTTCCATGCTATAATCGCTGGCTTTACCCGCCAATTTTACGGAGGCCATCCATGCTTGACCTTGACGCTGGCCTTCCCCCCTCCGTTCTGGATGGAACTCGGAGGGTGGTGGAAGAATTTCGTCAGGATCCGCGCAAGAAGGACCTGACGGTTCCTCGCGAGGTGACACTGCAGCTCAACGCTGCACTTTCGAACGCAATGCTCGAAGATGTGTTGGCTCTTCGCAACCGTGAGCGCTCTGTTTCGCTGGAAGTCCTGCGTATGACGCTCCGCTAAGTAACAGAGTGCTCGCACGTGCAAAAATACGTGCATGACTCTGCGCTATCGCTTTATCGACCTCACATCGATAACTGACGTTTCCCAACTACTCCAAGCGGCGAAACTCCAGTCTGCATCAATGCTGCAGGCTCCGAACAAGCCATCTATCCCTCTGCATAGTGTTTTTGAGTGCCTAAAAAAAGTAGGCGCACAAACTTTGCTAGTGCAGGAGTCGGTGCGAGATCCCGATTTCACGGCGGAGCATCAAGCCTTTTATAGCAAGCAACACCGTCCGGTCGAACGCACTTGCTGGCGTCTCCATGGTTTTTCGGTCCCTATGCCTAAGCTATCCGATGCCACAGGGACGGCCGCGCGGGATGTACTGGATTTTCTTGACGGCGTAAGTGAGCAAAACTACTTGGGCTTTGTCACTATTCGACCGCTGCGCCATGCGCCGGTTGGGGCCTCAATCCTGGTGCCGCCCCAGAACGGAGTTGTGACGTGCCATGAGCAGTTTCCAGTGCACATTGCTGGCAAGAGCTTTCAGGTGTGTGGCACTCCCTTCCTGCAACAAGACAATGCCGTCGGGGCGTGTGCCCAGGCCAGCATCTGGATCGCGCTTCGCACACAGATGAAGCGCGTAGGCAATATCGCCTACACGCCAGCCGAGCTCACTCTGGCGGCAACGCGCTATTTGGCATTCGATCGTGTTTTTCCTGGCCGGCAAGGACTGGTGATTGAGCAGATGTTGGAGGCGATTCGGTCATCGGGTCACGACCCCCTCACCCTCACTTGTGGGAGCGGGACGGCCGTGGAGCCCCATACCGTGATTGAAGCTGCTCTTCCCTATGTGGAGTCTGGCCTCCCAGTTATTGCAACGCTGTTTCATCAAAATGGCGGCCATGCGGTGGTGTGCATTGGGCGATCATTCAAATTGGGCGAAGTCAATCCCACCCCCCAGCGCTTGCGAACCTATGAGTACAACATCGCTTCAGACTGGGTTGAATCTCTGGTTGTGCACAACGACAACACCGGACCCTACCTTCCCCTAGCGTCAGGTAACGCGAAGAGCGACGAGTACTGCCTCGAGCATGCAAGGAATCTGATAATTCCATTGCCGGAAACCGTTCACATGACGGCTAAAGAGGCGGAGCAATCAGCTCTAGGTGCGGTCGCATTTGCCAGCGTATTCCTGACCCAGTTCAAGTCAAACGCCCCCAAGCTTGCGCCTGACATTGCCATTGTCTTGCGAACTTATCTGGTGCGGCGACATACATTTCGCCGGTGGGCGCTAGAAGATCCAGATATCGACCCAGCCTTGCGAGATCGATACCGAACTATGGAGCTGCCCAAGCTAGTTTGGTTTGTGGAGCTTCACGAGACCTCGCTTTTTAATCCTAAGAATCCGGACTCCAAAAGTCGTGTAGGCGAAGTGGTGATTGATGCCTCTGCAGATTCTTTGCATGGGGATGCAGCTTTGGCGGTTCACGTGATGCAGCATATGTATCCTAAGCACGCTGGAGATGAGGTGCCACTCGCACTTGCAGCGTTCGTTGGGGATTATGCGAACTTGCTGCGTCTCGATAGCAACCAGCGTGGTTGCTCCATGCCCAACCCGTGGCAATAAAGTCCAGGATTGCGGCGAAGATAAGCTGCAAGCAGGACACATACGATATGCCAACCCTTTGCTTTGCGACTGAACCACGAAGCTGCTGCGGTGCTTACCAGCAAGCCACTTCGGCTCTCGGCCAATGCCAGATCATGTTTCGTCCGAAGTGACCTGCCCCCTTTAGACGTGCCAATGTTCACTTAGCGAGTCCAAGGTTGTGGAGACTACTTGATCTCCGGTGATTGCCTTCCCCAGCGCGCTGGCGATGCAAGGCAGCGAAGCTGGCCGGCGAGATACGCCCCAATGAACTGTGAGGCCGCACCTCGTTGTAGTAGCACCGCCAGCGGGTTATCTCCTGACGGGCCTGCTGCGCTAGCGTCTCGAACCATTGCTCGTTCAAGCACTCGTCCCTGAACTTGCCGTTGAAGCTCTCGATGTAGGCATTCTGGGTGGGGCATCCGGCATCGTTGAGCAGGTGCCGAACGCCGCGTGCCGCCGTCCACGCCATGAAGGCCCGACTGGTGAACTCAGGCCCCTGATCGGTGCGGATGACCAGCGGGTAGCCGCGGAACTGCGCTGCCTAGTTCAGCAAGCGCACGACGTACTCGCCATCCATGCCGTGGTCCACCGCGATGTACACACACTCGCGGCTGAAGTCATCGACCACCGTCAGGCACTTGATGCGCCGGCCGTTGGCCAGTGCGTCCATCACGAAGTCTGCGCTCCAGGTGTCATTGACGTGCTGGCTGGCAGCCTGGGGCTGGCGCTCGCCAGTGGGGCGTTTGACCTTGCGACGCTTGCGCACCGACAGGTTGGCCAGCTTGTACAGGCGCCACACGCGTTTGTGGTTCACCTGGTGGCCTTCAAGGCTCAACAGGTCGTGGCTGCGCCGGTAGCCAAAGCGCCGGCGCTCGTGCGCCAACTCGACGATGCGCATGCTTAGGCTGGCCGTGGACTCGTTCATGCTGGGCGGCTCCCGGTAGCTGGTTCTGGACAACCCCGCATAGCGACATGCGCGGCGCTCGCTGATGGACAGTCTCTAAACCATCCTGGCAGCGGCCTCGCGCCTGGCCTGCGGGATCAGCGCTTTACCCCGAAGCCCACCTTCAGCGCTTCGATGTGCAGGCGGGCCTCGGCCAGCAGCTTCTTGAGCCTGGCGTTCTCGCTCTCGATTTCGCGTAGCCGCGTGGCCTCGCCGGCCTGCATGCCGCCGAACTTGGCGCGCCACTTATAGAAGGTCGCATCGCTGAAACCGCCCAGGCGACACAGTTCCTTGACAGGCATGCCGCCCTCGGCCTGCTTGAGAAAACCGATGATCTGTTCGTCGGTGAATCTGCTCTTCTTCATGTCCGTTCTTCCTCTGAAAACGGACTCTACTAACCTTCGACTGGTACGCCCTATGGGGAGCAGGTCAACGTAACATGTCTCAGCCCCACCGAAGCGGTCGCTCAGAGGTGTCATCAAAACCGACAGCAACTCACATCAATCGATGTCTGCGACGCAGAAGTTGCCGATCCCGGGTTCTGCCCGATCAACGACGGCTCTGTGGCGAGTCGACGTCACTGAGAACTACCGTTCTTATGGTCAGTTATCTGACGTTCAGCCAATATCTCTTGCCGGCCTTTTCTTCTGGGCTGCCATCATCGATCTGGACCACGCCGCCGGTGAAGCGGAGGTTGTTCCAGTCGTAGTCCGCCACGTCCAACAAGGTGCGCGGGTTCTATCCATTCTTCGTGACCGTGCAGGCATCGCAGCGCTCGTCTGGCGCACTCTGAGCGTCGTTTGGAACCGCTATTCATTGCAAACGATCCGTAACCGCACGCCTGCTCGATCAAACGTCGATCGCACCGCCGCCAGGAAGTAGAGAAATTGAAGCTCTCGCTGATCGGAGCTCTTCAAGGTCGCCAGCGCCGCCTTTCGACTTAAGAGGCCGCCGGTGAACATCACAATCTCCTTCTTGTACGTCGGGTCGGCGAGTGCCTTCAAAAGCAGACCGTGTGCTTCCTTTGGCGTGGGTTGGGTTAATGGTTTGACGACCTTAGACAGGAATCTTGTCTTCGAGATCACCGTGTTTTGGGCAGCCTGAAGAACGACTTGCCAATCGGACTTCCACTTGGACGAGAAGGGGAAATCGCGACGGCTGGAGCCCGCGAACGCCAAGCTGGCCAAAGCTTGACGCGTGACGTCCTGTAGCTTCCGAGCAGACACACCGGCAGTTCCGTCGGCCGCCTTGCCATGAACCATGAAGACGCGTCTCGCGACATCATTGATCCCGTAGAAGTCGGCCGTTTCGTCGTTACGGTCGTCGCAAATGACCAAGCCGCAGCCCTGGAGATCCTTCGCGAGCTCCGAAGTATGTACCGTCGTCGAGTTGATCCAGCCGTACACCAGTCCAAACAGCGTCTTTGAATCCCAGTCGGCTACGCTCGTGATCCGTGTGTCCCCCTTTTCGCTCACAACCAGGTCAACAGCCTTGCAAGGCTCCAAGATCGACATTAGGGCATCGTCGATGTGGGGACGATAGAAGTGGGACTTCGAATAGACGACGCGATCTTGCGAGGTGATCACCCGGAACGACTGCTCCTGGTTGATAAGCTGTGTCAGGGAGAGCGACTGCAGTCGGCCGACGGCAGTGTTGTCCATGCTGCCCGCCCGCGCACTGGGGTCACTGATCGCCTCGTTGAGCGCGGGACAGGAAAGTGCATAGCGACCAGTAGACGGAATGGCCGCCTTGTAGATGTACTTGATCTCGACCTCGTGAGGACCAAAATCGAAGGCATACCGCGCCGGTGCGGTAGAGCTGGTTCGGCGGTCCGATATGTCACAGCAGGTGTCCCACTCTAATACTTCACGGACTGCATCCAAATCCCAAGCGCGCTCGTCCCGCGTCTCGGTGGCCGTGTCCAGCAGTTCCCAGACATCCAGCAGGATGGACTTGGGAACGCCCTTCGTCTCGTCTAGGGCGGCCACCTCATTCGCGAATCGGTCAAAGAAGCCGTGGGGCTTCACCCCGTCATCGGCCATCGTGGTCCCGACGATCCGCGTCCACTCTACGTAGTCCTTCACAGGCAGCAGCTTGTTGGTCGCGTCAGCGACGCTGGAGCGAGACAGCGACAGCCGGCGGCGCGCTGACTTGGGTCCAAGTTGTCCAAAACCGCGCACTGACGTCGGGATCTGGCTGGACTCGGCGAGATCGAAATAGGTGTCCTCGAGCGCATGCTTGCGGACGCTGATAGATCGAAGGCCCAGTTCGCTCGTGTCCAAACCGCTGGCCACTGTCTCGATAATACGCGTGGCATTGGCTGGTGCAGCAGTGCCAGTGGCAGTCCCTGCAAACAACCGCTTCAATTCGACGGGCTCCGGGCTGAGCAGCTTTAGCCGCTCGTAGTCGATGCAGATGCTCTCGGTGTCGATCAAGAAGATGTAGCGGCCCGACCGGACGATGGCCATGACGCCCAGTCGCCACTCTGGAATGTGGTGACTCGCCAGATACGGCGAGTTGCCCCAGGCGAGGTAGCGGATCAGGCGGACGTCTTTATAGATATCCCCGGCCGGTGCCGACACCACCGCAATGTCGAATCGCTCTTCTAGCTGCATGGCTTCGCAGCTTGCAGCTTGAAGCTGATCCAGAACCTTGTCGGGAATGGCTTTGGGATCATGCGAGTCAACTCCTTCGACGCGACATACCACCGCTCGCCGCGGGAGGACGAAGGCCGCCATCGTCGGGTTCTGATCAAGCAGGTGCCCACCCTTGAACTCGCCAGCGATGTATTGGACCGCTGGCGCCGTGCGCTTGACTGAGGCAACCAGCTGGGTCTCGGCGATGAATGCCAAATCAGGTTGCTGCGCTGCATACTCTTCGTATGCGAGATACTCTTTCCATCGACGCGCGGTCTGCTCGGCCACGGTTGGAGAACCTTCGTATCTGTCCAGTTTTTTTGAGCTGCCACGGATGATTGCGATCTGTCCGGTGGGATCACTCAGGTCCCGGCGCCGGATGGCGCGCCCGATCTGCTGCACAACCTGTCGGGCGTTTCCAAGGCCATCGTAGAGCCAGATCTCGATGAAGCTGCTGTCGTCAATTCCCTCCATCAGTTTGAACTGGTGCAGCCAAATGCGGACGCCTGAGACATCCAGATTTGCTTGTGTCTGCCGAACCTGATTGAACCTGAGCTCTTTGAGCTGCTGCTTGTGGCGAGCTGAAAGGCCATCCAAGTCCTTGCACTCAAGCTCGGCGGTGCCTTGGTAGGCGTCGTGAATCAGTAAGGCGACCTCTCCCTTGCCCTTGTTAAAAAAGACTCGCTGCAGCGCTTTCAGTACAGCGAACGTGCCCGCGTGGACGATCACCTTCTTGCCCGCGGGAAGCAGCTTAAGCGTCGCTGCAAACTCGTCGACGAAGCTCTGCGGGGTGTAACCCGTTGGCTTGGCGGCACTACTGCGACGACCTGAGCCGCTTGACGATTTTGGTGAAATCGATGCCACCGGCGCTGCGAACTGCACGTCGCGGATGAGCTTCTGATACACGGCCTCCTGCCATGGAAGGTTGAACACGAAGTTGCCGTCGACCTCGAAGTACTTGTAGTCGTTGCGATACGGAGTGGCCGAGAAAATTATCGTGGGCTTGCCAATGGCGCGAACAGCCAGCGCCCACGAATACGCCGGCTCGTGATGCCCCTCGTCGACGATCACCAAATCGACGGATTTCAGAAGATCCTGAAACGCCGCGACGCACTCATCGGCCGTCTTCCCAGGTTCAAGCCCATTCAGGCTGCTGGCGACCGGGCGGATTTCCTTGCCATACATTGACCGGTGGGGCGGCGGGGCGATGCCCAGGACCAAGTGCAGCGCGTTGAACGTCGACACCAGAATCTGTCGGTCCTGGGTTCGCTCCTTCCAGATCTTTGCGTATTCTTCCGCGGCCAAGACGCGAACCGGAGACACCTTGCCCGCCTTGATCGCTGCGGTGAGATTGCCGATCTCTGTGTCAGTCAGTTTTTCGTGCAATTTGCACCCGTGATAGACCCCTTGGACCGAGCGACTCCAGAACCGGAAGCTCAAGTCCTGCTTCATTTGATGCACGAGCCCAGCACGAGGTGTCAAGATCAGAACCTTCTTGACCAAGGGCGAGACGCAGGCCAGCGTCGCGATGACGCCCGTCTTGCCAGTGCCCGTGGGCATCTTGATGAGCGCCGCCTCGCGAGGTGCATCCGATGCAGCGTGTTTTCGTGAGGCCAGGTATGCGTGAGCCAAGGCAACGGCTCGGCGCTGTGGGGTCCAAAGCCCCCTGTCGGATCTATAGGAATCTTCGGCGCCCTCAAACCAAAATTCGTGATCATCCAACGCCACCATGGCCTTCTCATACTCTTGCGCGACCTTCGCGCGATCCGCTGTCAATGGTACCTTTAACTTGACGACGCCACCCGTCGTCTTTCCCTTCGCAGACACTTGCAAGTGATCCAGTGTTTGAATTGAGCGTAGGTTGGCGCTACCGGGTTTGGAAACCAAGGCTTTTTCTCCTGTAATGCATGTCAGTGCATAGGAAAATTTGCACTGTTTTTTCAGTATGGCGCACGATTGCGGGCGCCAGCAACTCGGAAAAATCCTGACCACATCACATGCTTGCGCGTTAATTGCAGCAGCCATGCCCTACGTCGCTCGACCACAATAATTTCCCATCAAACCAAAATGAGTGCTCTCTTTTATAGCAACAAGCTCAAAACGGACTGAGTTTACCTCCACATATCTAAGTCATTCTTACCCTTCGAACTCGAGTTCATGACTATGCTGTTACAAACGACAACGGCGCAAAGCCGCATGAATTCTGCGAGCTTATTTACGGCATTAATTACCTAAAATACGAACTGAGATCATGGCAATCCGGGGCGTCCGCATATACTTTTAGCCAGAAGAATTGTAGAAAATTTCCTCAATCGAAAAAATTTAGGAAAATTCGTCCGCATCTGGAGGAAATTTTCCACAATCATTGTCAATCAAAGCCTGCTATTCTGGCCAAATAAAGTCGTAAACAGAGGCGTAGCATCCATGAGGCTCAGCGCGCTGCTCATACAAATAGTCGTTTTCATAAAGTCGTGAACTCGACGCAATGCCTTACAGCAGGGCTTGCTCTCCTTCAGTAGGCGGACGATCCCTTTGATCGACGCAAGTCCATACTCTTACCCTCTGGCCATGGAGCAAGCCGTTGCCCTTGACTCGCACAGAGAAGAGCCGCCCCTTCCACACTGGCCCCGGCGTCTTGCTAACGACGATCCCTTTTTGCTTGCCCCGGACGCTGACACTCTTGATGGGAGAGGAGTACACGCAGGTTCCAGCCTTCCAGTCCGTCTTCCTTGGCAAAGCGAATCGTTAGTCTCGCTCTATAGAGGCTGTTCCAGCAGGTTCCGAAAGGTTGAAGTGGGACGCAGCATGGATCTATGGTCAATCAGCATGGATGGTGTAGAGAGAGTGGGCAGGTTCATAGGGAGATCACTCAGGACTGGACGAGGTTGTATGGCAGCGCTGCAGCTGTTCTTTGAGTTCCCGCTGAACGTTGGGGTCGGACAGACCCCTCGTTCCATCGCAGGCGATCAGGTGATGCCGATAGGCCGCAGGCCAGTCTTCGAAGTCGTCATCGAGCGCGATCCAATGTCGCGGCCTCCTGCGCTGGGCATCCTGCTGGATTTGTACACCCCGGGGAGTCTCACGAAACATGGCTTGGTTCCAGGGATCCACGCCATGCACCCGCCTGTGGTACGTGCCGCCTATGAAGCGGGAGCGCAAGGTTATCGGAAAGCGTTTGAGCGTAGCACTGTACCCGGGACGGATGCACCAGGTGCTGCTGAGCACTAGGGCCAATGCCGGAAAGGGCTCCAGGGCTTGCTCTAGGATGGGAAGCCATTCAAACAAGGTGTGTCCCGCGGCTTCATAGGGGCTCATGTAGATGCCCTTGCCGGGGTGCCAGAGGACTTTCTCATGGTGGACCACGCCATCGAGGTCCAGGTAGAGGATCACCTCGGCGCTGCGTGGTGTGGACGCCGGAACGTACGGGGAATTGTGCATAGCTTGTTCGCCGAGCAGGAGGATTGGGCTACCACCGTCAAGCTGAATGCCGTGCTTGGCTTTGGGCCAACAATTCAGCCCATCTGCCTTGGCTGGCGGTGGGTGATCGTTCTTGGCTTTATAGGCTGTTTTGCAGGCCTCTGTTTCGGGTTCTGTAGATGGCCGCCGCGTGACGCCAACGTGGACTATTCAACATGCATCCAGAGAACGACATCACAGCTCTCACCACGCTCATCCAGCGCACGGCACATGAGCCCGGGAACTTGCAGGTGAGATAGCCCCCTGATTCCCCGGCCCCGTCCTATCGCTTATCTTTGAAGA
>NZ_JACVUR010000078.1:0-12551 GCF_016516495.1 Delftia sp. S65 | reverse complement strand
ACGCCGCTTCCCCCTCTCTACCCGCTTCGCGGGGGAGGGGGACGACACCCTCGGGGCGGGGCGGCCCTTCCTCGGTGTCTCTGAGTGGGGGCGCGCCAGTTTTATGTCCAGCGCTATGAAGAACTGATATGACTAGCAAAACCCATTTCCGCATCGGGCAGATCGTGCCCAGCTCCAACACCACGATGGAGACCGAGATCCCCGCCATCCTGCGCGCCCGCGAGGCGCTGGCGCCCGAACGTTTCACCTTCCACTCCAGCCGCATGCGCATGAAGCATGTGACCAAGGAGGAGCTGGCCGCCATGGACGGCGACAGCGACCGCTGCGCGCTGGAACTGTCGGATGCGCATGTCGATGTGCTCGGCTATGCCTGCCTGGTGGCCATCATGAGCATGGGGCGCGGCTACCACCGTGTCTCGGAAGCGCGCCTGCACCAGCGCACCGTGGACAACGGCGGTCCCGCGCCCGTGGTCACCAGCGCCGGCGCCCTGGTCGATGGCCTGCACGCCATCGGCGCGAAGAAGGTGGCGCTGCTGGCGCCCTACATGAAGCCGCTGACGCAGCTGGTCATCGACTACATAGAGAACGAAGGCATCGAAGTGGTGGACAGCATCTCGCTGGAGATTGCCGACAACCTGCAGGTGGGTGCGCAGGATGCGCGCGCACCCATCGAGATCACGCGGCGCCTGAACACGGCCAATGCCGACGCGGTCATCGCCTCGGCCTGCGTGCAGATGCCCTCGCTGGCCTCGGTGCAGCCCATCGAGGACCGCGTGGGCCTGCCGGTACTGTCTTCCTCGGTGGCCACGACGTTCATGATGCTCAAGCGCCTGGGCTTGCCGACAGCCGTTCCGGGATTCGGTGCGCTGTTGAGCGGTAAATACTGAATCTTTCCTTGAGAAAGGCCGCTATTGCGGCCTTTCTCGGAGCGGGGTAGGTCTAATTCGCGGCATCCAGAACTGGCATGAGCCAGGTCAGAGACACCGAGCAAGGGCCGCCCCGCCGCGAGGGTGTCGTCCCCCTCAGGGGGAAGCGGCGACGCCGCTCAGGGGGGCTTAGATTGCCGGGATGCGCAGCTTCTGGCCGGGGTAGATCTTGTCGGGGTGGCTCAGCATGGGCTTGTTGGCCTCGAAGATCACCGGATACTTGTTGGCATCGCCATAGAACTTCTTGGCAATGGCCGACAGCGTGTCGCCGCGCACCACGTCGTGGTACTGGGCTTCGGGCTCGGGGTTGGTCACCGTCATCTTGTTGTCCACCGACTGCACGCTGGAGACGTTGCCGCAGCACAGCGTCACCTTTTCCTTGACCGCCTGGGTGGGGGCCGTGCCCAGCACCGTGACCTTGCCCTGCGAGCCATCGAACTGCACCTTCACGTCGCTGACGCCCAGGTTCTGCGTGCCGATATAGGTCTCGATGGCCTTGGCGGCCTTGGCATTCAGGTCTTGCGCAGGCTCGGCTGCCTGTGCGGCGCTGCCGCCGAACAGCTTTTCGCCGGCTTCCTTGATGAAACTGAAAAGTCCCATGGGTGACTCCTGTTGGTGGGTGGAAAAACGGAAAGGCCAATGTAACGCCTAACAGTGGCAGCGCGCGCTGCCGGGCAGGAGCGCTCCCGGATTTTTGACATTTGCGCCATTCTTGCGTTCACGTCCTCACTCAGTTGTCGTCCATGGCTGACGCTATCCTCCGGAAAACTCCGATAATCGCGCCCATGACTTTTTTGGCCATAGACATCGGCAACACCCGCTTGAAATGGGCGATGTACGACGCGCATCGGCCTGGCGCCGCTTTGCTGGCGCACGGCGCGGAGTTCCTGGAGCACATCGAGCACCTGGCCGAAGGGCCGTGGAGCGACCTGCCCACGCCTACGCGCATGCTGGGCTGCGTGGTGGCCGGCGACACGGCGCGCCGGCGCGTGCACGACCAGATCGACATGATGCTGGGATGGGATTTCGAGCCGCAGTGGGCCGTGCCCGGCGCGGCCGAGGCCGGAGTCACCAACGGCTACGACTTCCCCTCGCGCCTGGGGGCGGACCGCTGGGTGGCCATGATCGGCGCGCGCCAGCACATCCTGCAGCGCGGGCCAGAGCGGCCCCTGATCGTGGTCATGATCGGCACCGCCGTCACCGTGGATGCGCTGGACCAGCACGGCCACTTCATGGGCGGTCTGATCCTGCCGGGGCACGGCATCATGCTGCGCGCCCTGGAAAGCGGCACGGCCGGCCTGCACGTGCCCACGGGTGCAGTCACGCCATTCCCCACCAACACCAGCGACGCGCTGACCAGTGGCGGCACCTACGCCATCGCCGGGGCCGTGGAGCGCATGTACCAGCATCTGTACATGCATTGCAGCATGGAGCCCGCCTGCGTCATGGCCGGCGGTGCAGGCTGGAAGATGGTGCCCAGCATGACGCGCCCCTTCGAGCTGGTGGACAACCTCATCTTCGAAGGCCTGCTGGTCATGGCGCAGCGCCGCTGGGGCGATGCCAGCGGCCTGCCTGCCGACGCGGTCAAAGCGGCCTGAAGCCACTTCGATCGTGCGGCGCAGCATCGCGCCGTTATATCCGTTGCGTAACAGTTGATGACAGCGCTGGTGCCGGGTGCAGGGGCGGCCTTGGACCCCGCATCCGGAGCCTTTCGCGGGGGATGCGGCGACAGTGGATAATCCGCGGCAATGTCTTCCACCAATCACGTCATGGAACCGATTGCCGGTGTCGAAGCCCCGATCAAGGGGCGGCTGGGCGAACGCCTGCTTTCCGCCGGCAAGCTGAACGAGCGCGATCTGCAAAACGCCCTGCAGGCGCAGCAGGAGTTGGGCGGCTACCTGGGCCAGGTGCTGGTCCAGCTGGGCGTGGTGGCGGAAGCCGACGTGGCCCAGGCGCTGTCCGAGCAGCTGCACATGCGCTGGCTGCGCGCGGAAGAGTTTCCCGACCTGCTGCCCGATGTGCCGGGCCTGCTGGCAAGCTTTCTGGATGCGCAGTGCGTCTGCCCCATTTCGCTGCAGGACGGCGTGCTCGAAGTGGCCATGTCCGTGCCGCAGGATCCCTTCATCACCAAGGCGCTGCGCCTGGCCACGGGTCTGCAGATCAAGCCCGTGCTGGCGCTGGAAGCCGACATCCGCAAGGCCCTGTCCGAAGCCGGCCAGGAACCCGAAGGCGAAGAAGGCCAGGACTGGGAGTCGGACGCCACGGGTGGCGACTTCGTCGAGCACCTGAAGGACCTGGCCAGCGAGGCGCCGGTCATCCGCCTGGTCACGGGCATCATTTCCCGCGCCATCGAGCTGCACGCCTCCGACATCCACCTGGAGCCCTTCGAGGCCGGCCTGCAGGTGCGCTACCGCATGGACGGCGTGATCCATGCGGCCGAACTCGTGCCGCCCCGGCTGAGCGCGGCCGTGGGCTCGCGCGTCAAGCTGCTGGCCCATCTGGACATTGCCGAGCGGCGCCTGCCGCAGGACGGTCGCATCAAGACCCGCGCCAAGGGCCGCGAACTGGACCTGCGTGTCTCCACCGCACCCACGGTGCATGGCGAGAGCATCGTCATGCGGGTGCTGGACCGCGCCAACGTGCGCCTGCGCCTGGAAAGCATGGGCTTCGAGGTCGATACGCTGGAGCGCTTCAACACCTTGCTGGCCAAGCCGCACGGCATCGTGCTGGTCACTGGGCCCACGGGCTCGGGCAAGACCACCACGCTGTACGCGGCCCTGTCCAAGATCGACGCGGTTTCCAACAAGATCATCACCGTCGAGGACCCGGTCGAGTACCAGCTCGACGGCATCAACCAGATCCAGGTCCATCCGCAGATCGACCTCACCTTTGCCAACGCCCTGCGCTCCATCCTGCGCCAGGACCCGGACATCATCATGATCGGCGAAATGCGTGACGGAGAAACCGCGCAGATCGCCGTGCAGTCCGCGCTGACAGGTCACCTGGTGCTGTCCACGCTGCACACCAACACGGCCGCAGGCGCCGTCACCCGCATGCGCGACATGGGGGTGGAGAGCTACCTGATCACGTCCTCGGTCAATGGCGTGCTGGCCCAGCGCCTGGTGCGCACGCTGTGCTCGCATTGCAAGCAGCCCGACACGCTGCCGGCCGCCGCCGTCGAGGGCAGTGGCCTCAAGCGTTTTTTGCGCGAGGGTTCGCCCATCTACCGCGCCGTCGGCTGCGAGCATTGCCGGGGCACGGGATACAAGGGCCGTACCGGCATCCATGAACTCATGGTCATCGACGAGCCGCTGCGCCGCGCCATCATCGAAGGCCAGGACGCCAACGCCCTGCATGCCATGGCGGCCAAGAGCGGCATGCTGAGCCTCTACGACGACGGCCTGCGCAAGGTGGCCTCGGGCGCCACCACGCTCGACGAAGTGCTGCGCGTGACCCAGGACCAAAGCGATGCCTGATTACAGCTGGGAGGCCGTGGACAGCCGCGGTCAGATGGTCAAGGGCACTTTTTCCGCTGCGGCCGTGGCCGAGGTGGTGGTGCACCTGCGCAAGAGCCGCCTGTCGCCCATCAAGGTCGAGGAGGCCGTGGGCCTGGGCAATGTGCCGCTTGCGGTGCGTGCGCTCAAGAAGGGCCGCATCAAGGCCGACGACATCCAGGGCATGACCACCGAGCTGGCCATCATGATGCGGGCCGGCCTGTCGCTGGACAACGCGCTCAAGGTCCTGGTCGAGATGAGCCACAAGGTGCAGATGCAGGCCATGCTCCAGTCCGTGCTCGACAGCGTCAAGGCCGGCATGCCGCTGAGCCAGGCACTGGGCAAGCACCACGACCTGTTCGGCGACTTCTATATCAACATGGTGCGATCGGGCGAGGCCAGCGGCCAGATGTCGGGCGTGCTCAACCGGCTGGTGGAACACATGGCGCGCCAGCGTGCCCTGCGCGACAGCGTGGTCTCGGCCACCATCTATCCGGCCATCCTGCTGGGCGTGGCCGTGCTGTCCCTGGTGGCCATGCTGGGCTTCGTGGTGCCGCAGTTCGAGCAGCTTTTCAATGACATGGGTGACGCGCTGCCCCTTCCCACGCAGTTCGTGATGGGGCTGGGCCATGCGTTTCGCAGCTACGGCTGGGCGGTGTTCATCGTGCTGGGCGCGCTGGGCTGGGTCTTCGCCCGCTGGGCCAAGAGTCCCAAGGGCCGCCAGACCTGGCAATCGTGGCTGCTGGGCCTGCCGGGCCTGGGTGGCGTGGTGCGCAAGTACCAGCTGACCCTGTTCAGCCGCTCGCTGGGCACGCTGCTGGGCAATGGCGTCACGCTGCTGACCGCACTGCGCATTGCCAGCGACACGGTCTCCAACGTCGCCATCCGCGAGCGCCTGGAAAAAATGGGCCCCATGGTCAAGGAAGGCCATCGCATGGCCCATGCCGCCCAGAAAACCGGAGAATTCGAACCCCTGGCCCTGAATTTGGTGCGGGTCGGCGAAGAAACCGGCCGCCTGGGCGACATGATGCTGGAGCTGTCCAACATATTGAACCGCGAGGTCGAAAACGCGATCAAACGCCTCCTGACCATGCTGGAGCCGGCGCTGATCCTGGTCCTCGGTATCCTTATCGCCTCCATCATCGTGTCGATCCTGCTCGGAATCCTGTCCGTCAACGATCTGGCCGTCTGATGAATCTGAATTGTCTGAAAGGTATATAGAAGATGATACGCATGCAAAAGCAACTGTCCTCCCGCGCCCGCAAGCGTGGCTTCACGCTGATCGAACTGCTGGTCGTGCTGGCCATCTTGACCCTGCTGGCAGGCCTGGTCGGCCCCAAGGTACTGAACCAATTGGGTGGAGCAAAGACCAAGACGGCCGGCGTGCAGATCGCCGACATCGAAAAGGCGCTGGAGCTGTACAAGCTCGACGTAGGCCGCTACCCCACCTCGCAGCAGGGCCTGGACGCGCTGGTCAAGCAGCCTGCCGGCGTTGCTGGCTGGGCGGGCCCCTACCTCAAGGGCGGCGTGCCCAATGATCCCTGGAACAACGCCTACCGCTACACGTATCCTGCTGCCAATGGCGACCTCGAGATCCTCTCGCTGGGTGCTGACGGTGCCCCGGGCGGCGAAGGTGAAGCAGCCGACGTGCGCAACACCAAGTAAGGTGCTCTTGAACACTGCTGTAGCCACCGTTGCCGCACCGTTTTGCCAAGGATGAGTCTTGAAGCGCGCCCAGGGTTTCACGCTGATCGAGCTGCTGGTGGTGTTCGCCATTCTTGGCGCCATCATCGGCATCGTGCCGCCTGCCATGGGCAAGCTGCGCGATGCCGTGGACTATCGGCAGACGGTGCAGGACGTGACGGCCCTGCTGCGCAAGGCGCGCCAGCAGGCCACGCTGCAGGGCATGCCTGTGGCATTCGCGGTCAATACGAATAGCCGCCAGTACGGCATCGCCGGCCAAGCCACGGCCAAGCTGCCCGACAGCCTGACGGTGCAACTGACCACGGCAGCCGGCATGGCGCTGGCTGATGGCAGCCAGACCATCGTCTTTCTGCCCGAAGGCGGCGCCACGGGGGGCAGCATTTCGCTCGCCCGCGCGCAAAGCGGCGGTGGCGTGCGTCTGCGTGTGGACTGGCTGTCCGGCCAAGTCACCAAAGAGGCCCTGTAATGCGTCGGCGCGCCGCTTCCCGCCCCAGGGTGCGGGGCATGACCTTGCTGGAGCTGTTGGTGGCGCTGTCCATCATGGCTGTCTCGCTGGCGCTCATTTATCGGGCCGTTGGTGGTTCCGCGCGCGGTGTTTCCAAACTGGAGCAGAACCAGGGCGTGGCCCTGCTGGCCGATTCGCTGATGGACGCCTTTCCTATGGTCGATCCTGGTGGCACCCAGGCCTCAGGGCAGGATGGTGCCTACGCTTGGCAGGTGGCTTCCGCGCCTTTCTCCGTGGGCGGCCTGCCCGAAACCGCGGTTCCCCTGCATGCCTTGCGCATCACGATCTCCGTTGAAAACCGCAGTTGGGTCTTCGAGACCCTGCGCCCGCAGCGGCCCTTGCAGCCAGGTGAGGTGACCCGATGAAGCTGCGTGGCATGTCGTCCTCCGGGCAACGTGGCTTCACCCTGGTGGAGTTGCTGGTGGTTATGACGCTCCTGTCCCTGCTCATGCTGGGGCTGGCGTCGGCCATGTCCACAGTCTCGCAGACGCAAGAGCGTGTCGATGCGCGACTGGACCGCATGGACCACCAGCGTGTGTCCATCAGTTTTTTGCGTACGGTGCTAGGCCAGGTCTCTGCGGAGCGGCGCCGGGGTGGGCAGCGCATGCAGGGACAGAGCCCATTCTTCTTTCAGGCGGGACCCAAGGGCATGCAATGGCTGGGGATCATGCCGGCCCGGTTCGGGCTGGGGGGACGAACACATTTCCAGTTGGCACTTGAGGGGGATGCGTTGGTGCTGCGATTCACGGCCTGGAGGGGTGCGAACATGGAGCCTGATTGGGGCCAGAGCCAGTCCTACGTCGTCGAACGTGCCGTCTCGGCCTTTTCATTGAGCTACCAAAACGCCAAATTGGGCGCGTCCAGGTGGACTCCCCTGTGGGAGGATGAAAAGGAGCTGCCCTCGGCAGTGCAGATTCAGTTGCAGACCTCCACTGGCGCTTGGCCTCTGATGGTGGTTTCCTTTCTGACGCCTTCTGCAACGAACCCGAGTGTGGGCGGTGGTGGACCGGCATTTGGCGGGGGGCGTTAGTGGTGCAGGATCCTCAGATGCGCAAGCATTCGCAAGCCCGGGGGATGGCGTTGGTCTTGGTCCTCTGGATCGTGGCGGCGCTCGCCATTTTTGCATCCAGCTTGGGCGGGGTGGTGCGCGAGGAGGCAAAGGTGGGGGGAGTGACACGCGACATGGCCCTGGGGCGAGCCATGGGCGAAGCTGCTATCTACCAAGTTTTACAGAGAATGGCGATCAACCCCGCCGATTTTGCGCAATACCAGGTCGTGAGCTTGCCTGGGGCGCATCAGATAATAGAGGTCGAAATCGTGCCCTGGAGCGGATTGGTGGACATCAACGCAGCATCTCCCGTGCTGATGGCCGCAGTCTTCTCCCGCCTGGGTATAGGCTCGGGTGAGGCGCTCGCGCAGGCCTTGATGGATGCGCGGCAGGCAGCGCGCAGCGCAGCCTTTGGAGGAGGGGTCGCTTGGGAAGCCCCTGAAGATCTTTTGCAGGTGCCCGGCATGAGCTACGGCATCTATGCGCAGATCAAGTCTTTTGTGGTGGCGGATGTTGACGGCCGGGTGGGAGTCAACGCCAAGGCTGCGCCGCCCGCGCTGAGACAGCTTCTTGAGGGAGTTGGCGCGGGTCAAGAGGGCATTTCCAGCACACGCTATCGATTGACTGCCCGGGTCGTTTTTGAAGGCCAGGGTGCCGCCATGGTGATGCGCGATGTGGAGATCGCCGGCGGCGTTGGCAAAACAGCGCTGCCATGGACAGTGCTTTCAGCGGCCCAGGCGTGGGCCGGACGGATATAGGTGCATCGAAACCCTGGAATGCGCGCGCGTTGCGGCGCCGTCCTTGGCGGATGTGGATCAAGAAGGATTCAGCAAAAGTGAAAACGAATTTGTTCATCAGGGATGGGGATCTATGGCGTTGATGACATCCGATGCGAAGCTGTTCGGGCTGGATTTGCGCGGACTTTCGGCTGAGCTGGGAGATACCTTGCGCAAGCTCTCCCAATCGGCCTGGTTGCGCAGGCTGGCTCCCACATCGTTGGTGGGCGTGTGGGCAAATGCCTCGGGGCCTGTGGGGGCCAAGGTGCGCGGGACTCATATCGAGTGGATCGATTCGGCCCGGGAGGCGCTGGAAAAAGCAGCTTACAAGGCCGTATTGCTGGACCCCGAACAAGTGCTGCAACGCGTGGTTGTATTGCCTGTCATGGCTCCGGCGTCGTTGCGCGGTGCCATTGAGCTGGATGTGCATACCATGACGCCTTTTGCGCCACAGGACACCTTGTGGGCCTACGCGGAAAGCACTGGCCCACAGCCGCCGGGGCGCCTGCGAATCGAAATAGTCATTGCGTCGCGCAGCCAGGTCGAGCAGGTCCTGCGCCAGCAGTCCATGCTGCTGCCTGCCGGCAGCACTCCGGAGGTCTGGGCTCCCGCCAGCACCACCACGGTCATATTGCCCAACTTTGGGGAGTCGCGACGGCGTCACGCCGAGGTGCGGCGGCGTAACTGGATTCTGGTGGGGCTGGGATGTGTGCTGCTTCTGGCGGTGGCTTTGGCTGTCACGCCAACGCTGCAACTGCAGCAACGAGCGCTGGACGCCCGCCAGCAGTTTTCCAAGCTGGCCGAGGCGTCCAAGGACACCGTGGCCAAACGTCAGCTTCTGGTGGAGGAAGGGCAGGAACTGGGCAAGCTGCAGGAGCGCCTGCAGCAGCAGCCGGATCATCTGCGCGTACTGGCCGCCTTGACGGAGGCCTTGCCCGATGATGCCGCCACGCAGCGCATCGTCCTTCGAGGGAGCAAGCTCACCATCCAGGGCCTCACCGGCAACGCCTCCAATACCGCCGCCATGCTGGCCAAGGTTCCGGGATTCCTGGAGGTGCGCCTGCCAACGGCCGTCACGCGCGTTCCCGGATCCAGCAAGGAAAGCTTCGCGCTGGAGGCCAATATCGACCCCAAGGTTTTGGGTCAATACGTGCGTGAAGAAGACAAGCCGGCGGACGCTTCGGAGGAAGAAGGCGGCACAGGTGTGCAAGCCGAGGCAGTAGATGCAAAGCCAAAGCCGGCAACCAAGCCTGAATCTTCCAGTGGGAGTAAGACGGATGCCGCTGTTGGTACAAAGCCCGTGAGCGGACCGAAAACTGAAGCTGTCACCGCTGCAGATGCAAAGCCGGCGGCCAAGCCTGAATCTTTGAGTGGGGGCAGGACAGATGCCGCCGTTGGTGCAAAGCCTGTGAACGGATCGAAAACTGAAGCCGGCACTGTCGCTGGTACCAATGCCAAGACGAAGGAGCCGCAATGACGGGCTCACGCAAACTGACGCCTCGCCAATGGCTGCTGCTCGCGGGGATTGCTGCCTTGCTGGTTGTGCCTCCTGTGATGTTGGGGTCCTGGGTCCATGCCAAGCACACCTGGGCGCAGGAACAACTGGACACCATGGAGCCACGATATGCACGCCTGGTTGGCTTGCAGGAACAGGTCGATGAAATCCAGCAGGGCCTGGAGCAGATCGCCGAAGCAAAAGCCGCCTATATCTACCCTGCCGAACAGGACAGCACGCAGACCGGCAATGCACTGCAGCAGAGGCTGCGTGCGGTACTGGACAAGTCGGGCCTGGCAGTAGTCAGCAGCCAGATGCGCCCTGCGTCGGAGTCTGAGGAACAGGGGCAGAGCCTGGGCCCCTATGAGCGAATCACCGTCGCCATGACAGCCGAAGGCAATTGGCCAGCCATTCAACTGGCCATATTGTCACTGTCTGAAGTATCTCCCACGGTGTGGCTTGACGAGTTGCAACTGAACCTGGTGGGCAATCTGGTCAACAACAATCCCAAGGTCCTGCCCAAGATCAGTGCGCAATTTACCTTCAGCATTCTTCGGAGCAAGCCGTGAACCAGCGCATTCTTTGGACCGCAGGACTTGCCGTGCCCATGGTGTTGTTAGGGGGGGGGCTCGCGTGGACCTGGCTGACGCCCCAAATGCAACTTAAAGATACCGTCTGGATACCTCCCGAGCCCATAAAGGCCGACATCCAGGCACTGGTACCCGCACCGTTGCCGGTGGTTGACCACGCTCGTCGTGATGAGCAATTGCTGCTGGAAATGCAGGAGCGGCCCCTTTTCGCCATCAGCCGCAGGCCACCACCACCTCCTCCTCCACCTCCTCCGCCACCAGAGAAAAAGCCTCCAGAGCCCCCGGATGTCTGGAAACAGGCGCGCCTGACGGGTACCTTCGAGGGGGATGTGGCGGGGATCATTTTCTCCCTCGACGGCAAGGAGCAGCGCCTGCTGCTCAACCAGGTCCTGTCCGGATGGAAGCTGCAAAGCGTGCAGGGTCGCAGCGCTGTACTGGCACGCGGCGGGCAGACACGTACGTTGCAATTGGTGAAGGCTTCCATGGACAAAGGCCCTACCATCCCGCCCGGCATGCGAGTACCTGCATCCCTGCGTGAGGCAGCGGCCCAGGCGCAGGCTTCGGCACCACCCGCCCCGCCTTCGCAGGCGCCATCGCCTGGCGGTGCAGGAGCACCTGCTCAGGCCGATCCCGAGCCTTCCTTTGGCGGACGCTGAGCCATCACCCGCCGAGAAATGAAAGACTGGTCACGAACACCATGAAATTGCATAACAGACCCCTTCAAACCGCCTTGGCACTGGCCGTGTGCCAACTGCTGCTTGCGTGCGCCCAGCAACCAAGGAGCAACTTCGTCAGCCACTTCAGTTCCACTGGGCCGCAGGAAAGCTATATCTTCAATGGCGACGATGGCAGCAAGAAGGACGACGAGGACAAGGACGCCGGTAGCGAGCCCCGCATCCTGAAAGGCACGGGCAAGCTGCTGGGAGATGCCAAGCCGGCGCCAGCACTCAAGACGGCCCAGGTCAAGCTCAGCTTCGAGGATGCGCCCCTGGCCCAGGTGGTACGTACCGTGATGGGCGACATCCTGGGGCTGGACTATGTGCTGCATCCCCCCATTGCCGGAAACGTGACGCTGCAGACGCAAAAGAACATCTCCGGGGACCAGGCGCTGTACCTGCTGGAAGCAGCCCTGCAGGCCAATGGGCTGGCCATGGCCCGTGATGCGCGCGGCACCTACCATGTTGGGCGAGTCGACGCGCTCAAGAGCCTGGGCGCTCCGGTACGCCAGGCCTCGGCTTCGGCGCCGCTGGCTCCGGGCTATGGCGCCATCATCATTCCGCTGGACTACATAGGGGCCAACGAGATGGCAGCCATCCTGCGGCCCATGGTGCCGGGGGATGCCATCGTGCGGGTGGACACGGTACGCAACATGCTGGTCATGAACGGCTCGCGTGCCCAGGCCGAGGGCTGGCTGGAAATGGTGCGCACGTTTGACGTGAACCTGCTCGAGGGCATGTCGGTGGGCGTGTTCCCGCTCAAGTATGTGTCCATACAGGAGGTGAACACGGCACTGCAGGTTATGAGCGGTGGGGCGGCGGCCGCAGCTGCCGGTGCAGGAGGCCCAGCCATTGGCTCGGTGGCGGGCCGGCCTGCACAGGGCGCGGCTGCCAACGCGGCCGCGGCGGCGGGGCTGGGCGAAGGCAACCCGATGTTTGGCGCGCTGCGCATCATGCCCATAGAGCGGCTTAACAGCATTCTGGTCATCACGCCGCGCGCCGCGTACCTGGAGGAGGCGCGGCGCTGGATCGCCAAACTGGACCAGCCGGGAACCGGCGGCGCGCTTCCCCAGCTCAACATCTACCATGTGCGCAACGGCAATGCCAAACACCTGGCCGGGGTGCTTGCTGGCATCTTTGGTGGAGGAGCGAGTACGGGTTCAACCAACAGCGGTGTGGCGCCGGGCCTGGGCACCTCGACCAGTGGCGCGAGCGGCTTCGGCAACAGTGGCTTCGGTAACAGCGGGTTCGGTAACAGCGGGTTCGGTAACAGCGGGTTCGGTAACAGCGGGTTCGG
>NZ_JACVUR010000077.1:0-13197 GCF_016516495.1 Delftia sp. S65 | reverse complement strand
CAGGCGCTTTATTGCGAATAGAGCGGGGTCGGGAATACGGGGGCAACATCAAAGAATGGTCGCTGTGTGTTCTGCGTGGCCTGAAATAAGAGCGAAAGGGTCTCTAAGTCCCAGAACTCAGCTGGTGCAAGCGGGAACCTGTCACCAGCATTAGCGCCGCCCGGCTGCTCTTGGGTTGATAGCTGATACACCTTCTTATGCTCAGCGGGTGCCAATTGCCCGCCGACGTACTCCCCGTTGAAGTCGAGGATGACGAAACGGCTCTTCCCGGCGATGTTCGCCAGCTTCTGCTCAAACAGGACAGTGTAGAGCTTGGTAAGAGTGTTTGACTTCCCGCTGCCCGTGTTCCCGAAGATGCCGATGTGGCTGTTGAACAGCCTCTTCCAAGGCAGGCCAACCGCAATCTCCTCCTTGAGCATCTGCCCGATCTTGAAGCGGCTGTCGGCTCTCCGTTCAAAAATGGACCTGATGCGGTCTTCAGGGAGCAGGTACGCCGCGTCCTGAATCATGGGCAGGAACTTGATGCCCTGCGTGAAGCCGCTCCGGTCAAAGAATCCGATGGGCCTCGCCTCCACTTTGCGTATGAAGGTGGCTTTGCCGTCGGCTGTGTCTACACGGCTCTCGTCCAGGTACTCGCCCTCCACCATGCAGATGATGTCGCGGAAGCCTCGTTGGATCGACAGATACTCCCGGATCGAGACGCCTTTGTACTTGTTGCCACCATAGAACAACGTTTCCTTGCTGGATTGTTCTTCGATCTTCAGGACGACCTTAGTCCCCTGGACGGCAATGACTTCGCCTACTCGGATGCTCATCCGGCCAAACCCTCGTTGTCGTCCATGGCAACCGCCACTACTGGAGCTGCAGGCCCTGCGGGAGGCGGTGCAGCCGCCACGGGCGCTGAAACCACCGCCTCTTTCCAGACCAACACCTTCTCATTGAAGGCCGTGAAGTCCATGTTTTCGCCGTCAAGGGCCAAGCATTTGACATTGCGGTGTCCTTTGAATTTCTCTTCCATGGACGCTCGGTCTGACGGGCTGTAGCAGCAGATGAAAACTTGGAGCCCCGGATTTGACAGGGAACGCATCACGAGGTTGAGGATGTGCTCGTCGGCGAAGGAGAAGCCGAAAGTGATGAGCACAGCATTTTGCTTCTCCAGCTCGTAGCTGAGCAGGCGCAGCATCTGATAGTAGTGCTCCTCGTACACCGTCTCATGGAACTTCCATTTCGTCGGATTGACGATGGGCATGCGTTGGTACTTCTCCCAGAACGAATTCAGCCTATCGTCGTTGATGCCGATGGCCGGCAGTTGGGCAAGCTCCGCGTCTGAGTTGTTCAACGCGGCCGAGAACGGCTGCAGCAAGGCGGCTGTGTCCGCACTGAGCAGGTCTTCATGGTCGGCTGTGTCGTAGCTGACCTGGATGATCGAGCCAGCCTTGCGCCAATACACGGACCCATGAAGATGGATGAGGTTGACTTGGGGAATGCTGCTTTGGTAGCGCCCGAAAACGCCGGCTTGACATAGATATGACCCAAAGTTTCGGGCCTGCAGGACACGCATGGTGAAGCCACGCGTGCCATCGTTCAAGACGAAGTCGGTGCGTCCCTCCTTGATGAGCTCATCAGCCACAAGCGGGAAGCAGCCGTCGTAGTTTGTGGTGAAAAGGTTGCAGCGTCGGTCAAGCTGCTTGCGGCGGCTCATCATCTCCAACGCCGTTGTCAGGAAAGTCCGGTAGTTCTTGATCGTCTTGGCGCCCGCGTCGGTAGCCCTGGCTGCGTCGAGAGTTAGGCGCTCCGCCGGACGGATGCACGACGTGTAGTAGTGCATGAACAGCGGCACGAGGCGCCGACGGTCGTCATCCTCTTGCTCGAAGTTGGTGGCCAGTTCTTCGAGCGAATACCGTCCATCACCTACGCCCGTTCGCATCTGAAGCTGAAGCGTAGGCAGCAGGCCAGTCGAAGCTCCTGATCCGAACAGGAAGTTGATGTCCTTGTCGTAGATGTCGTCGATTGAAATCACGAACCGCTCCCTTGGATCTTTTTTTGAAACGTGAATCGTCTCAGCAGGCGGGGCAAATTGATACTGGAATCTATCGCAATCCACGTTCCAAGCGCTCCGCGTGCAGCAGCAGTCGCTCAAGACCTCAACTCGCGTTGCCGGCGGGCTCCGTCTGAGCAATCATGACATGCGCACAATTAACGGCGGTGAGTAAGAGCCGTCATCGAGGACCGACTGCTTCAAGATATAAGAACAAGATTAGGGAGCTTATCTAATGCAGGGCGCCAGATTGACACCTAAGGCGAACAGAATGGCCATGGACTTCCAGAACTGCACATTATGAAGCCGCAAGGGCGACCTCCGTCGCGTTCCCCAAAGAAGGAAAGCATGTCTCTATCAAAAACTAAGGCGCGGTTGGTCCGTTTGCTTGGACAGGACGAGAACAGCGTGATCGCTCTGTCGGGCAAGTGGGGCACTGGCAAGACGCACCTGTGGAGTGAGGTCAAGGATGTATCGGACGACGAGAAAATCAAGAACGCCCTCTACGTGTCGCTGTTCGGCCTCTCGAGCATCGACCAGGTCAAGCGCAAGCTTATCGAGTCGGCCATTCCCGGCGTCGAATCGCACGGTGGCGTGTTTGATGGCATCAAGAGCCTCTTTAACGCAGGCGTGACCGCCGCCTCACAGCACTACAAGGCGATGGCCGCCCTCAAGGACCTCAACGTGTTGTTAATGGCGCCGGTGGTGCTCCGAGACAAGCTAATAGTCATCGACGACATCGAGAGCAAGCACGCAAAGCTTGGTATCGACGAGGTCTTGGGCTTCATCGACGACTACTCCAAGCAGTTTCGCGTGAGGTTCGTCTTAGTGCTAAATGACGACCAGCTATCCACTGACGGCGACCAAGCGAAGCTGTGGGCAACGTTCCGCGAAAAGGTTATCGACGAGGAAGTCAGGCTGTCGACCTCCCCGGAGGAGGCGTTCTCGATCGCCCTCAAGCTGACGCCATCGAAATACGCGCAGGCGCTGGGACAGGCGATTACGGTCTGCGGACTCACCAACATCCGCATAGTGGGCAAGGTGATGAAGACAGCCAACCAGATCTTGATCAGTCGCGATTTGGACCAAGCGATCCAGTCGCGAGTGGTGCCGTCGATCGTCCTGTTTTCTGCGATCCACTACCGTGGCATCCAAGATGGGCCCGACTTCCAATTCGCACTGAACGTGGGGAACCCGGACTGGGTGGATTTCGGCCGGGACAAGAACGCAGAGCCCACCGAGCAGGAGAAGCGCGAGGAACGTTGGCGCTTACTCATGCAAGAACTTGGCGTCTACGGCTGCGGCGAGTTCGAGAAGGTGCTCGTTGATTTTTTGGAATCTGGGCTATTCGACGCGGACAGAGTACAGGCCATCATCGACCGATTCGTCCCCGAGACGCAGGCGTTGCAAGCCACGCAGGCGGCGCGCGACTTTTTGAAGCGGGCGTTCTGGGACCATCGTGTGAGCGATGCCGATCTGCTGGCGGAGGCCTCCCAGTTTCCTGCATGTGCCGAATTTCTGGATCCATACGTCACGACCCAACTCTTCGACACACTCTCTGAGCTCACCGATGGACAGGCACTTGGCCAAGCGATCGTCGACGCGTGGATAGCCGCCTTCGAGGCAGGGGATCACCACGATGTCGAGGACGACAACCCATTCAATAACCCGATCCATCCCGACATCAAGGCGGCGTTGGATGCCGCCAAGGCGCGCGCCCAAGCGAGCGCGACAGTGGTCGATGCATGCATCGACATCATCGATAACAGCGGGTGGGGCACGCTACAAGAGGTGGCCTTGAAGCGGGCTACGGCCGCGGATTTCGATGCCGCAATACGAGGCATGGACATAGACACGCTGCGTCGATTCATGCGGCGGATGATCGAAATGCGCCTTAAAAGGGCGACCTACGATGCTCACTTCGGCACGGCGACCCAGCACTTTGTTGACGCCTGCCGCGCGATTTCGAACGACCCGAACTCCCCTCGGCTCGCAGCGTTGATTAAGAAGCTCTTCGCCAGGACCGCCTTGGCGGTGGAACTCACCCCGCCACCAGCCGCACAAGCTGAACCTGTCTTGAAAGCTAACTAGCTGAAATCTCAACCAGGCGGCTTGCGCTTGTTGGGCTTGTTGAGCCTACCTTGCATGTAGCCCGCGACTCTATCCACCACCCAAATGGTGGTCATCCCCCAAACACTAGCACCGATGGCCACCACCGCCAGGTTGCCATCAGACTGGTTGTACGTGGATGGGAATGTTCGCTCCTGGCATATCTGCGACTGGTGCCGGCCGACGCAAAGTGGGATTCTTGCCGAAGGCAATTGCCTTAGGTTGGTGCCAAGTGAGTGGCTATGACTGAAACTTTCACCCCGGATATAGTCATCGCAAACGGAACAAAAAGTGGAGGACAGATGACACTCAGTGACTTCTGGAACGGGACAAAGCACCGGGTCCGAGCCGAAGGACTAGAACAAGAGCTGAAGGCTTCGCAGTCGTCTGCCGACGAACTTCGAAAGCGCTGCGAGGTGCTGGAGGGCCAACTGCAGCAAAGTGGCCTCCTGAGGCTGGATGAAATCAAAGGCTTAGTCAAAATGGAGGAAGACCGGCTTGCACAGACCAAGGTCCAAGTGGCAACGGCCCAAGCTGAAGTGAACGCCGCCTTTCGCAATTTGAAGGACATCCAGAAGGCAATCCTGGTTGCAGAGGACACGGTGGAGCTCGAATCGTTCGCGCTGTACGTGCCCAAGTATCAATTCACCAACAGCACCGACTACAAGGGCCGCTTGGATGCAATCCGTGAGGAGCAGAAAGAGTCGGCCCGAAGATTAAGCAAAGAAGTCGAAAGTTGGGGCCACGCGGGGGTCACGCTGACAAAGACAGAGTGGAAACAGTTGCGCAAGGATGTCTTAAAGCTCTCGCTGCGCGCATTCAACAGCGAGTGCGAGAACTGCATCGACAATGTCAAGTTCAACAACTTCGACCGCATGGAAGAACGTATCCGCCGGTCTTTCGACGCCTGCAACAAATTGCTCAAGCGGACAGAGTGCTGGTGGACGGAAGTGGTCCTTCAGCGCAAGTTGGTAGAGCTGCACTTAGCTCACGAATTCCAAGTGAAGCGCGCCGAGGAGAAAGAGATGGCGCGCCAGGCTCGCGAGGACCAGCGTGAGCAGGAAAAGCTGGAGCGCGAAATCCGTGAGGTGCGTGCCAAAATCGACAAGGAGCGTCGGCACTTTGCCAGTGCAATTCAGAAGTTACAACTTCGGTTGGCAAGCACCCAGAACGAGCAAGAGCGTGAAGGCCTGCAGGCACGCCTCACCGAAGTGGTGGAGCAAAACCGGGCGCTTGATGAAGAAGAGCGACTCCTGGATTACCGCGAGCAGAACGCTCGAGCCGGCTATGTATACGTGATCTCGAACATTGGCGCGTTCGGCGAAGGGGTCTACAAGATTGGAATGACAAGACGTCTGGAGCCCATGGATCGAGTCGACGAACTAGGTGATGCCTCTGTGCCATTTCGATTCGACGTGCACGCCCTGGTGTTCTCCGATAACGCACCGGCGCTCGAGGCAAAGTTGCACGCGCACTTTGCAGTAGGACGCATGAACAAGGTCAACGGGCGCAAAGAGTTCTTCCGCGCCGACCTCAAAGAGATCGAAGGGGTGATCCGGGCTAACTACGACGCAGTGGTCGAAGTGGTGCATGCGGCGGCGGCAGAGCAGTACCGCGAGAGCCTTCGGATGGTCATGCCGGCGGAGTCCATCCAAGCGGCGGAACTGGCTGTGGCAGCAGGCGCCGGGGCTGATCTTTTGGTTGCCAGCGGAGTCGATGATTCTGGGCGCGATATCTTCGAAGACAAAGCGTCTTGCGCGCAGTGAGCTGGTGAAACTTCTGACCACTGCGTTGATTGACCGCTCGTTGGCAACGAGCGTGAATACGTCTGTCGGCATCGACAGTCGACTCACGCTGCAAAGCCGACACCTGCAGGCAACAGATGAGCGTCACAAAATGAGTAGATATCAGACCAGGCGCTGGACGACTGGCCAAGCCGGTTGACCAGTCCTGAGGAAATGCTCCGCGTCACATTGCGTTCCAGCCCCGTGTTCACGGAACTGCGCATACTGGCAGATCCTCGGCTCACGGTCGCGGAAACTTCCGGCGCAACTCCAGCATGGTTCCGATCACGGAAAGCCCGTAGTTGTCACTGCGCATAACGGGGTGGTCCTGGTTGAGCGGCATCAGCTCGAAAACCTCCTCGCCGCTGTCATCGTGGCCGAGCAGCCGGTACTTGCGAAACAGGGTTTCATTCTTTCCGGAGTTGGCGGCCACATAGTCGCCGGGCTGCGGTGTGACGGCAGGGTCGATCAGCACCCGGTCACCTTCGCGGAACTCGGGGCACATGGAATCGCCATCGAGTTGAAGGAAGAAGGCGCCCTGTGAGGGGCTGTCGTCTCCGAACTCCACGAGGCGAATCCTCCGGCGGCGGGACGGTCCCGTGAAGCTCAGAGGATAGGCGCGCCCCACGGCCGAGACCGCGCCATCTGCGGAAACATCAACGTCCAAAAGCAGGTCTACGTTCAGGATTCTTCCGACCACGGAAAGCCACATCTTGTCCATGCGGCCAGTCTTGAACCAGCCATTGACGCCTTGGGGAGTGCACTTGACGCCGAGTTCCTTCTCGCACAATTCGGCGAGGCGCTTCTTGGTTTTCTTGCCATCCGCAGGCTGCCACCGGGCAAACGCTGCCCCCAATCTGACCCGCATCAGCTCCGCTGTTTTCTCAAGCATTGCTGGATTCTGCTTTTGACAATTGATACAAACCAATACTTGATTTAATAAAGCATTGCTGTATTAATTTAAGAAATCTACCAATTCATCAGCCATCGCGATTGGCCGCAACTTTGGAATCCATGCACATCACCCACCACTTCACCCCCGGCCTGCGCTTCGCCGCACGCTGGAAGTACGCCGCCCGCGCGCCATCGGGCCGGGCCTGTTGGTCGCGGCTGCCGCTGGGGCAGCCGGATGCGGGCACGGCCGATCCGCATGGCGCCTGGTGGTGTGTGCGGCGCTGCGCTGCCGTGCTGCGGCGGGAGGTGTGGCAGTCGGTGAATCTGCCGCCAGGCATGCCCTTGCGGCCGGGGCCGGAAGATGTGGCGCTGGCTCTGCACGCGCTGATGCCGCGTTGGCAGGTGCAGCTCAGCGCAGGGGCCGGGCACAGTCCGCTGCAGTCCTGCACCCGGGCGCTGCTGGCGGGCGGCGGGGCCGTGCTGCAACTGCAGTCAGAGGCGCTGAACCGGCGCCCGCAGAGCACGTTCTGGGCCTGGGTGATTGGTGTGGAGATGCATCAGAGAATGCTGCCCGCGCCGGTGAAGCCATGGCCCTCATGCCGTGCGCCCCGCCCTGCCGCGCTGCTGACCATTCCCTTTGGCTGGAGCATGCCCTGGGCCTGCAGCTATGCGGCGCGGGTGCAGGTGAACCGCGACGGGCATTGCGATGTGGATGGCATTGACGGGCAGTGGCGCGAGTGCCGCTGCCTGGCCGCAATCACGTTGTCGCCCGCGCAGCGCGGCAATGCAGGGCCATTGACGGGGCACGCACCGTGTTGAAGTCCACCAAGACAAGGTCCCACATGGATGAGACCACGCACCTCACCCACCGCTTCACCCGAGGGCTTCGCTTTGACGGACTGTGGACCTACTCGGCGCTCACGCCTTCAGGCCGAGCCTATTGGGCACGGCTGCCGGCAACCCGGGCAGGCGGCATGGCTGCAGCAGATCCACAGCGGGCCTGGTGGTGCGTGCGCCAGTGCGTTGCAGTGCTCAATCGCAGGCCCTGGCGTTCCGCGCATCTGCCCTCGGGCCTGCCTGCGCAGCCGGAATGTGGCGATGTGGCGCTGGCCCTGGGCGCAATGCTTGCGGACTGGAACGTGAAGGTGTTGGATGAGCCCTCGACACAGGCGCCGCTGCTGCGCAGCACCGATGCGCTGCTTGCCGGTGGCTGCTCTTTGCTGCAACTGCAGACCGAGGATTCGAGCGATGGCGTGCAAGCCGTTTTCTGGGCCTGGGTGATCGGCGTGGAAATGCACGAGAGATTCCAGCGTGCCAAGCGCATTTCAGCCTTCGACATGCCCGGGCGTCCTGGCGCGCTGCTGATCTGGCCCTTCGGCTCGCCCCTGGCATGGAATCACGCCTTGAGGGTGACGGTGGATGGCGAGGGGCTGTGTGATGTGGATGGCCTGGATGCGCGCGCAAGCCGATACCGCTGCACGGCGGCCATCACGCTGGAGCCACTGAGCAACGACATTGCCGTCAACGGCAGCTTCTCCTGACCGGCTTTTTCTGACCGGCTTTCCTGACCCGAAGAAATGCAGAACTCCAATCTCACGCCAGAGCAGTACGAGCGGGAAATTCCGCTGGAGCCAGGTAGTCCCGGTCAACGCCTCATCAGCGGCCTGCTCTTCGATGGTCACTGGCAATACAGAAGGCGTGCGGAAGCCGGCAAGACCAGCTGGACACAGCTGCCGATGGCCTCCGACCTTGCTGGCCCAGCCGACCCTTATGGCACCTGGTGGTGCGTTCGCCGGTGCGCCGTGGTTCTGGAGCAGCAGCACTGGTTGTTCCTGCGGCTGCCGGTTCACCTGCCCCCGCTTCCCGGCGTGGAGGAGCTGGCGCAGATCCTTGATGTGCTGCTGCCCGATTGGGACGTGCAGGCACCTGCTGAATGCGCCCGGACGCCCTTGCTGTGCGCCCAGGCCGTCGAGCAGGGAGGCAGTGCCTTGCTGATGCTGGAGTCACCGGAATGCGAAGGGCCCAAGCCGGGCATTTTCTGGGCCTGGGTGGTGGGGTACGAGCCGGAGCTGCCGTTGTCGTGCACCGACGATTGCGTTGCGTCCGACACATTGCCGTCACCGGGTACGCAGGCCATGGCGCCTCCCAAGGCTTTGCTTGCCCTGCCCTTTGGCTCGACCCTGCCCTGGTCCAGCGGGTACGCCACCCGGATCCAGGTGCAAGCCGACGGGACCTGCCTCCTGCATGATGCGGGCGGCCCGTGGCACCCATGCCAGTGGCTTGGCACGGTCACGCTTGCAGCCAGGCCCGCACCGGCCTGACGCTGGTGGATCTGCAGCCGCAATGCACATGCCCAGGTCTCCCATTCGTACCTTCATGCCCGGCCTGCGCTTCGATACGCAATGGCGCTACGAGGTGGGTACACAGACGCGCAAGACGCGCTGGGCCACACTGCCCACGGTTCCCGATGCCCAGTGCCTGCCCGATCCGCTGGGCGCCTGGTGGTGTGCACGGCGATGCGCTGCCGTGCTGCGGCAACGGGCATGGCTGCAGGTGCAATTGCCGCTGCAGTTGACGCCGCAGCCCGGCCCGCAAGAGCTGGCGCAGGTTCTGGCTTTGCTGCTGCCCGGCTGGAAAGCGCAGCTTGAGAATTTCCCCGCCCTCGCTCCGCTGCGTTGTGCCCAAGCCATGCAGCGGGGCGGCAGCGCCATGCTGCTGCTGGAAATGCCAGGCCACAGGTTTCGCCACCCGGCGCTCTTCTGGACCTGGGTGATCGGCATGGAGCGATCACCGCTGCGCCTGCGTTCTGCAAAAAATCTCACGCGTCTCGAACCCCATCCACCAGCGCAGCCGCTGCCCGAAACCTTGCTGGCCATGCCCGCCCGCCGGTCAAGGCCCGGCGCCAACCGCCACGTCATCCGCATCCAGATGGACGCCGCCGGGCGCTGCATCTCGGATGACGCCGCCTGGCCATTGGATGGATGCAGGTGGCTGGCGTGCATCACGCTGGAGCAGTTGGGCGTGGGTTGAGCTGTGGCCGCGGCAGCCAGGCGCCCTGCGCAGCACGCCTCAGGTGGGCGTATCCACGTCATCCCAGTCATTGCCTTCGAAGCGCACCAGCCAGTTCAGCGCATGGTGGCGTTCCATGAGCACGTCGGCGCTCAGCCCGGCTGGCGCGGGCTGCTGTTGCACCTGGGCCTGGCGCACGATCCAGTGCAGGCGGTAGTGCTGGTCCAGTGCGTCGAGGATTTCGCTGTCGGGCCGCATGCGTGCGGCATGCAGGGCGCCTTGCAGGTCACCCGCCTGCAGCAGGGTGCGCGAGGTGAGCGGCACGTCGCAGATGGCGTCAGGGAAAGGCAGCACATCGACCAGGCCCAGCGCCCATTCCAGCAAATACGCGGCTTCGTAGCGCCAGCCGAACTTGGCGATGGCCTCTTCGGAGGGCTGGGCAGTGGCCATGAATTCGCGCTCGTTGGGGGTGAGCGCAGCCTGGGCGGCCGGCAGGCGCTGGAACAGCTCGTCGGGCGTGAGCGGTTCGCCACTGTTCAGTGCTTCGTTCAGTGCGTCGTTCAGTGATTCGGCGCGCACGGCCACGGCCAGCAGGGCGAAGGCGCGGGCGGCGATCTCGTCGGGTGCGCGCATGCGCAGTTCGGGCTCGGAGATCAGCGGTGGCAGGCTGGCCGCTGGCGTGAAGCCGCGCTGCGCCAGCGCCTGCTCACTGCGCTGCTTGCGCTGCCAGGCCTGCTGCGGATAGGGCAGCGCAGCCTGGTCATCAGGCTCGGCGCCGTTGGCATCCAGCAGGATGCGGCCTTGCGGATCGCGGATGCTACCGTCCGTCAGAAAGGCGATGGCGTTGGCGCGCTGCGCCCAGCCGGCAAAGGCATCGAGCTGGTCCGGCGCAATGCCCAGGCTCAGGTGCTGCTGCACACGCTGGATGTGGCGCATGGCGTGGTAGCGGTTGCGCGTCATCTGCCCATCGCCGCGCCCCAGCACATAGCCGACAAAGCCGGAAAGATGGGGCGCCAGCTCAGGGTCCGCAAGATCGCGGCGCCCGGCCAGCGTGTGCGGAAAGTCAAGCGCGGGAAGGTCCCAGACGGTGCAGTAGGCGTTGATGAGTACTTCGTCTTCTGCGGCATCCGACTGGGGTTCGTGCGGCTGGTGCTGGGTATGCTGGCGTTCCTGTTGGCGAGCGGGCTCGGGGGCGGGCTTGCTGAATGCGGTCTTGAGGCGGATGAGGAGATTTTTCATGTTCACGGGATTGGTTCCGGACTTGGTTCCGGGGTTGGTTCCGGGATTGGGAGCGGCAGAAAGCGCCCTGCCTCTTGGCGACGGTACGGCCTGCAGGCGGCGGGTGACTCAGCCCTGCAGCTCCAGCACCGCCATCCGGTCATACAGCGTGGCCCGCGAGATGCCCAGCTGGCGCGCCGTGGCCAGCTTGTTGCCGCTGTTGGCGGCCAGGGTGGCGGTGATGGCCTTGCGCTCCAGCTCGGCCACCTGCTGGGCCAGGGGGCGAAGCAGGTCGGTGTCGGCGGGGCTGTTGTGGGCAGGGGACGGGGCGGGTGCAGTCTCGGGGCCGGGCGCGGGGGCGGCGGGTTCCACGCCGGATGAGCGCAGCACTTCGCGCAGTTGCTCTGCGTTGATGGCGGTGTCTTCGCTGCGCATGGCGGCCTGCTCCAGCACGTTGCGCAGCTCACGGATGTTGCCGCGCCAGGTCTGGCCGGCCAGCAGGGCCAGGGCGTCGGGCAGCAGTTCTGGCGGGGGCATGTCGTTGCGCAGGGCCAGTTCTTCGGAGAGGACTTCGACCAGGGCCGGGATGTCGCGCCTGCGTTCGCGCAGCGGCGGCACGCGGATGGGCAGCACGTGCAGGCGGTAGAAGAGGTCTTCCCTGAAGCGGCCGTCGCGCACCATCTGCGGCAAGTCGCGCGAGGTGGCGGCCACCACGCGCACGTCAAAGCGCACGAGCTGGTTGGAGCCCAGCGGTTCGATCTCGCCCTCCTGCAGCGCGCGCAGCAGCTTGGCCTGCAGGTTCAGGGGCATGTCGCCGATTTCGTCGAGGAACAGCGTGCCGCCGTCGGCCAACCTGAACTTGCCGTCGCGCGGCTTGCGGTCTGCGCCGGTGTAGGCGCCAGGGGCAACGCCGAAGAATTCGGCCTCCAGCAAGGCGTCCGGCACGGCGGCGATGTTGACGGTGACGAAGGGGCCGCCGGTGCGGGCCGATGCCGCGTGGATGGCATGGGCCAGCAGTTCCTTGCCGGTGCCGGTCTCGCCCAGCAGCAGCACGGGGCTGAGCGACTGGGCCGCGCGGCGCGCCTGGCGTTTGACCTCCACGGCGGCCGGGCTGCTGCCGACAAAGCTGGCAAAGCTGTACTTGGCGCGACGCTCGCCCTGCACGGCCACGCGCAGGCTGCGGTTGCGCTGGGCGGCCAGCTCGCGCCGGGCCTCGTCCAGGTCGCGCTGCAGAACGGCGAACTTGCTGATGAGGGGCTGCAGCGTGGTCTCCGGCTGATCGAAGAGCACGATGCCGATGGCACCGATGACCGCGCCCGCATCGTCCTTGAGCGGGATGCGGCTGACCACGAAGGTGCCGGCGCGGTTGGTGAGCAGGTCGATGAGTACGGGCTCGCCGGTTTCCAGCACCCGGCGCATGCGGGTGTTGGGGATGACGTCCTCGACCATGTGGCCCAGGAAGTCGTCCACCGAGGCCACGCCCAGGTCGGGCAGGAAGCGCTGGTACCCCTCGTTGACCCAGACGATGCGCCCTGCCCTGTCGGCCAGGAACATGCCCTGGCTCATGGTGGAGAACAGCTGGAACATGGAGCGCGCTGCCAGCGCGAGGATGCCGTCGGCATCGAGCGGCAGGGGCTGGACCAGGGTGGGTGTGGGCGGCATGGATGGCATCCTAGCCGAGTCGCCTTGGGTCCCCTTGAGATCCCTTTTTGCAGCCTGCGGGTCTGCCGCGCTCAGCCCTGCGCGATGGCGACCTGGGCGCAGATGGCGCGGCACATCTGCGCCGCCTGCGCGTTGGCGATGAAGTAGTAGATGCTGACGCCTTCGCGACGCCGGCCCAGCACGCCGGCCTGGTACAGCGTGTTCAGGTGCTGGGACATGTTGGGCTGCGTGGTGGTGATGTCGGCGAGCAGTTCGGTCACGTTCTTCTCGCCATGGCACAACACGCTGATGATCTTCAGGCGCACGGGCGCCGCCATGGCACGGAACAGCTCCGCAGCGCTCTCGAACACGCTGTCGTCGCTCAGGTCCATGCTGTCATTGCGGCTGTCCATAGGCGTCTGTCATCCTGGTAATGGCGGGTGGGCGGGTTGGCGGGGCCGCCATATACCCCCCCCCACCGGGGAGTTTTTTTGACCCCGCGGG
>NZ_JACVUR010000076.1:0-13449 GCF_016516495.1 Delftia sp. S65 | reverse complement strand
GGCCCAGGCCATGGGCTGCGGGTTTGAAGACGCGGCCGAGATGCGCCGCGCTGAAGCGGCCGAGGCAGCCGCCAAGGCCATGGCGCAACTGCTCGACTGCCGCACCCAAGAGCCGGTGCGCCCGCAGGGCTGAGGCATGGCCATGGACAAGGAGAAGGACAAGGGCACCACCAGGACACAGCCCCCCAGCCTGCACCAGTTGACCAGCGCCATCACCGAGATCCACGGCAGCGTGCAGGAAAACTGCGCCGAGATCTCGGCCCTGGCGCAACTGGCCCTGGCGGCAGTGCATGCACCGCAGGAGCACCACAGCCAGCAGGCCCTGGCCCATGCGCTGCGCGCCATCCGCGACAGTGCCGACCTGCTGGCCGGCCATGTGAAGGTGGAGGCCCGGCGCGTGGTGTGATCCCCCGCAAGGCCGCTGGCTGCACAACGGCGGCCCGAACGCCTGCGCCGCCGTCCTCAGAAGCTGCCGCGCAGCGTGAGCATGGCGTGGCGCGGTGCGCCATACAGGTTGTTGCTGAACGTTGTGCCCAGGGTCTGGTAGTAGGTCTTGTCGAGCAGGTTGTTGATGTTCAGCGTGACCGTCCAGCGCGGGTCGATGCGGTACTGCACCATGGCATTCCACAGCGCGTAGCCGCCCTGCGTGAAGTCAAAGGGCACGGACGTGCCCGCCGCCGACAGCGCCGTGCCGCTGACGTAGTGCGTGCTCTGGATCTGGGCGCTGCCGCCCACTTTCCAGCGCGACAGCTCGCCCGGCAGCGTATAGGCCGTGGACAGCTTGAACAGGTGGCGCGGCGTGATGCTGCTGTAGGTCTTTTCGGTGCTGCGGTCGCGGGTGTTGTTGAAGGTGTAGCCCGCTGCCAGCTGCCAGCCGGGCTGCAGCTCGCCGCCCAGCTCCATGTCGAAGCCCCGGCTGGTGACCTTGCCCTGTGCCAGGTAGCAGCAGTTGCCGCTCCAGCGGCTGTTGCTGGTCTCGTAGCGCGGGTCCACCACGGCCGTGCCCGTGCGCTCCACATTGAAGAGGCTGAAGGTGGCGTTCAGCCGCCCGTCCATCAGCTCGCCCTTGAGGCCGGCCTCGTAGCTGGCGCCCTTGACCGGCGGCAGCGAGGTGCCCGGCGCCGGGCCGGCCATGCTCAGCGCCTGCGGCTTGAAGATGGACGAATAGCTGGCATAGGCCGACCACTGGCTGTTCAGGTCATAGATCACCCCGCCATAGGGCGTGATCTTGGTGGGTTCCTTGAACGGCGTGTTCGACCAGGGCGTGCGGTTGCCCTGCGCATCCAGGTTCCAGATCGACTGCTGGAAGTCGTAGCGGCTGGCGCGCGCACCAAGGATGAGGTGCAGCCTGTCCGTGGGATGCAGGCGCAGCACGCCATAGCCGCCCATCTGCTTTTGGCCCCAGGGGCCGTAGCGGGTGTTGAAGTAGGTTTCCGTGGGCGGCGTCCAGATGCTGGGAGCAAACGGATTGCTGGCCACGGTGCCGCTGCCCGTGAAATTGGCGCTTTGCCAGAAGCTTTCCACGCGCTGCCAGTCCGCGCCCAGCAGCAATTCATGCGTGCGGCCCATGAGCTGGAAGGGACCGCCCAGGCTCAGGTCCACCACCTCCTGCGTATTGCCGGACTGGATGTGGCCGCCGCGCCAGACCGCACCCGCCAGGGTCTGCGGGTTGATGGCGCCGCCCATGTAGACCCAGAAGCGGTCCAGCTCGGTCTCCACGCGCGAGACGTTGAGCTTGGCCTTCCAGCGGTTGTCGAACTTGTGCTCGAGCTGGGCGAACAGCTCCTTGGTCTCGTAGTCGTAATACGCCCAGGGCTGGGTGAAGTTGGTGTGGCGCGGCAGGCCCAGGCTGCTGCCGTCGGCAAAGCGCGGCAGGCCGGCATAGTCGCCGTTCTCATGGGTCTTTCCGTAGCTGCCGCCCACGGTCAGCAGGGTGTCGGGCGTGAGGTCGGCCTCCAGCACGCCGTAGAGCGAGGGCTTTTCGCTGCTGCGCAGGTCCATGTAGGAGTCGCCCTTGTGGTAGGACAGCACGGCGCGGCCGCGCACGCGGCCGTCGTCGGCCAGCGGCGCGCTGGCATCGAGCTCCACGCCGCGCCGGCTCCAGGAGCCGGCCGACAGCGCGGCCTTGAACTGCCGCTGGGCCAGCGGCTTCTTGCGCACCAGGTTGATGATGCCGCCCGGATCGCCCACGCCGCCCAGCAGGCCCGAGGCGCCGCGCATGACTTCGACGCGGTCGTAGAAGGCCATGTCCTGCTGCGGCGAATAGGTGTAGGCGCCCAAAGCCAGCGGCGCGCCGCCGTCGATCTGCATGCTGGTGATCTGAAAGCCCCGCGAATAGAAGTCGCCCACGGTATTGGCCACGACCACGCCGGGCGTGAGCTTGAGGGCCTCGGTCACATCGGTCACGCGCTGGTCGTCGAGCTGTTCGCGTGTGACCACCGATACCGACTGCGCAATCTCGCGGAACGACTGGTCTGTCTTGGAGGCAATGCTGGTCACGCGGCTGGTGTAGGAGCCCGTGCCTTCGGTCGTGCCGTCACCGGCGCGGCGCGCGGCCACGCGCACCTCGGCCAGCGACACCGCGCGCGGGGCAACGTCTGGCGCCCGGGCATCGGGCACGGCGCGCTGGCGCAGCACATAGCCGCCTTGCGGCTGCACCGCCGCCTCCAGCCCCGTGCCCTGCAGCAGCGCGGCCAGGCCGGCCTGCGCGGTGTGGCTGCCCTGCAGCCCCGGGCTGCGCAGGCCCTGGACCTGGTCCTGGGTGAAGGACAGCAGCAAACCCGAGTCGCGCCCGAAGCGGTTGAGCGCGTCCTCCAGCGTGCCCGCCGGAATCTGGTAGCTGCGTGTGGCTGCTGTGGCGGCCGTGGTGTTGACGGACGGCGAAGGCGCCTGCGCCCACAGGTTGCTGCTCAGCCCCGCGCAGGCCAATGCCAGCAACAGGCCACGGGACGGGACGACGGAGGGGCGCAAGGCGCAGGGAAAGCGCCGGGGCGCTGCGGGATATGCCATGGTGTGCGAAGGACGGGGCCTGGAAGGAAAAGACAAATGGATGGATGGACGAATCGATGGGCGGGCCCGGCATGGCAAGCCCCCCTCTTCCTCCATGTCCCGCGAGTTCTCGAAACAGACCACCTCGGGCGCAGATTTCTTCAAAAAAACTGCGCAGACCCCTTCAAGCCCCTGCCGCCTTCTTGCCCACCACCACCTCGCGCCGGCCCCACCAGCGCGTCGTGGAGCGCAGCTCCAGTCCCGGCAGCGCACCGATCACGGCCAGCACGCGTGGCACCTCGGCCAGCGGATAGGTGCCTGAGATGCGCAGGTCGGCCACTTCGGGCTCGCAGGCCAGGGCCGCATCGCTGTACGGCTGCAGCGCCTCCAGCATCCGGGCCAGCGGCATGCCGCGCGCCACCAGCATGCCCTCGGTCCAGGCGGTGCTGTCTTCATGCACGGCGGTGGCTGGCGAGACGCCATCGGCCCTCAGCGTGGCCTGCTCGCCCGCCTTGAGCACCAGCACACCCTGGCCGGCCAGCCGAGGCGTCAGGCGCACGGCACCCTCGAACACACCCACCTGGAAATCACCATCCGCGAGCGCACGCACGGAAAACCGCGTACCCAGGGCCAGCGCCTCGCCCGCAGTGGTCTGCACGGCAAAGGGCCGGGCGGGCTGCTCGGTGTCCTTGGCCGTGGTGACCAGCACCTCGCCCTGCAGCAGGCGCAGGCGGCGGTGCCGGGGACCGTATTCGATATCCAGCGCGCTGGCGCCGTTGAGCACGATCTGCGTGCCGTCCGGCAACGCCATCTGCCGACGCTCGCCCCGCGCCGTGCGTGCATCGGCCACCCAGCCCTGCCAGGGCAGGCACTGCTCCAGCTGCCAGGCAATGCCGGCACCAAAGGCCGCAACGGCCAGGGACTGGATCACGCGCCGGCGAGCGGAACCACGCGGAGCCAGCGCAGCCCGGGCTATCGGTGACTGCGGCGGCGCCACCAGCCCAGCCAGCCGCTGGTTGACGGCAGCGATGCGCTGCCAGGCCTGCTCGTGCAGCGGATCGGCCGCGCGCCAGGCCTGCCAGGCTTGCCATTCGCGGGCCAACTCATCGGACAGCTGGCCATCCTGGTGCTTCAGCCACCACTCGATGGCGCTGCGCGCTACCTCGGGCGGCAGGCCGGCTCCCGGCGCCGTCATGCATCCACCGCGAAATAGCAGTGCATGCCGGCCTGCACCAGGTAGCGCTTGATGGTGGTCAGCGACAGGCCCAGCTCGCGCGCAATGTCGGCCTGCTTCATGCCGTCCAGCTGGGCCATCAGAAAGGCCCGCCGCACGGGGGCTGGCAGGCCGTCGAGCATGCGGTCGATCTCGTCCAGCGCCTCCAGCAGCAGCGCGCGCTCCTCGGGCGAGATGGCAAAGGACTGCGGCGCCTGGGCCAGCGCCTCCAGATACGCGCGCTCCAGTTGCTGGCGCCGGTAGTGGTTGGCCAGCACGCGCTGCGCCACCGTGGTCAGGAAGGCGCGCGGCTCACGCGCCTGCACAGGCTCGTCGCGCGCCAGCAGGCGCACAAAGGTGTCGTGCGCCAGATCGGCCGCCTGGTGCACATCGCCCAGCTTCTTGCGCAGCCAGCCCTGCAGCCAGCCGTGGTGGTCGGTGTAGAGCGTGGCGACTTCGCGGTGAAGGGAGGTTTCGGCGGCAGGCATGGCGCGGGAGGAGGAATGCGTGGGCGGCTGGCCCGAAATATGAGATCAATTCTCATTTGCATTCTAACGGTTGGCCTGCGCTGTTGCCCCCGCCGCCCTGTCCACTCAGAACTTGTAGTTCAGCACCGCCATGGCCTGGCGCGGCGTGCCGAACTGGCCCTGGCCGTCGATGTTGACGTAGTACTTCTTGTTGAAGAGGTTGTTCAGGTTCAGCTGCAGCGAGAGCCTGGGGCTGAAGGCATAGCGCGCCATGAGGCTGGCGGTGGCGAAGGATTTCTGCTCGAAGACCAGGTCATTGCCCGCCACGAAGACGCTGGCGCGGGTGCGGCTTTGCCATTGCAGGCCGCCGCCCACGGTGAGCTGATTCCATCCACCGGGCAGGCGGTAGGAAGTGAACAGCTGGGCCTGGGTCTTGGGCGCCCAGGCGTTGATGGACAGGCCCTGGGCGTCACGCGCGACGGTGTGGGCAATGCCGGCCGACAGGTTCCAGCCCGTGGCCAGCTCGCCCGAGACCTGGGCTTCGAAGCCCTTGCTGGTCACGCCCTTGGCGCCGTAGTAGGCGAAGTCGGTGGTGCCGGGCACGACCTGGCCTTCGTCCAGCTGGGCCACGTTGTCCTGCTGGATGCGGAAGACGGACAGCGAGCTGTTGAGCCTGCCGTCCAGGTGCTCGCCCTTGATGCCGATCTCGAAGCTCTTGCCCGCCACGGGGTCCAGGTAGCTGCCGCCACGGTCGCGGTAGTTCTGGGGCTGGAAGATGTCGGTGTAGCTGGCATAGGCCGAGAAGCCTTCGCTCAGGTCCAGCACCAGGCCCGCGTAGGGGATGAAGACGTTGTGGTCGCGCACCTCGCTGAGGCTGCGCACCTTCCAGCTGCTCTGGCGCCCGCCTACGATGAGCTTGACCGGATCGGCCAGCGACAGGCGCAGCGCGCCATACAGCGCGTCCTGGCGCGTGTGGTCCAGGCTGCTGGTGGTCAGCGGCCCCCAGGTGGGCTCGGCATAGGAGCCGTCCCATTGGTAGTAGTTGCCCACGTCCTGCAGGGGGCTGGTGCGCGCATGGCCGGCCTTGTGCTCGCGGGCACGGCTGCTGCTCAGGCCGACAACGGCCTCATGGCGGCGCCCGCCCAGTTCCCAGCCGCCCGTCACCTGCAGGTCGGCGCTGTTTTGCTGGAAGCTGTATTCGGAGTAGTTGGGCAGGGCTGCCATGCCCAGGCCGGTGGTGATGTCGGGCTGGCGCATCAGGTACAGCAGCTTGGCGTCGTAGGCGCTGTCGCGGTGCACGAAGTTGGCCTTGAGCTTCCAGTCGTTGCCGAAACGGTGCTGCAGGTTGGCGAAGATGTTTTTGTTGGTGCTGTTCCAGCGCGTCCAGTTCGCGGCCGTGGTCTTGGAGGTGCTCCAGTCGGCTGGCATGCCGTTCGTGAAGACCAGCGGCAGGCCGCCCCAGGTCGAGCCGGTGGGCCGGTTGGACTGGTAGTCGGCGCCCACGCTGAGCGTGGTGTCGGGCGTGAGGTCGGCATCGATCACGCCGTAGAAGACCTGCTTGCGCGCGTGGTAGAGATCCACATGGGAGTCGCGCTCTTCGGCCATGCCTGCGACGCGTGCGCGGATGCGGCCGTCCTGCGTCAGCGGCATGGACAGGTCCACCGTGCCGCGATGGTGGTTCCACGAGCCCACGCTGGCCGAGGCCGAGCCCGTGAACACCTTGCTGTTGGCGTGCTTGCGCACCATGTTGATGGAGGCCGACGGATTGCCCGCGCCCGTGAGCAGACCCGTGGCGCCGCGCACCACTTCGACGTGGTCATAGATGGTGGTATCGGTGCCCGAGTCACCGTAGAACGACAGGCCGATGGAGGTGGGCACGCCGTCGTACTGCAGGTTGTCCACGTAGAAGCCGCGCGAGTAGAAGTCCGAGCGGTCGCTGTCCGAGCTGACGACATGGATGCCGGTGACGCTGCGCATGGCGTCGTTGAGCGAGAGCAGGCCCTGGTCCTCAATCTGCTGGCGCGTGAGCACGCTGACGGACTGCGGCGTGTCGCGCAGCGACAGGCTCAGGCCCGTGGCCGCCGCCGTGGCCGGCGTGGTGTAGGAGCCCGAGCCTTCGGTGGTGGGGCTGGCCTGGGCCGAGGCCGTGACCAGCACGGTCCTGAGTGTCTGGGAGGACCCCGCGCCTGCCGCACCCGCAGCACCCGCCGCGCCGGAGGCGGCCGGCACCACAGGCATCTCGCGCAGGGTGTAGCCGCCACCGGCCGAGCGCACGGCCGCCAGCGGCGTGCCCAGCAAGGCGCGGTCCAGCGCCTGCTCCACGGTGAAGCGCCCGCTCACGCCGCCGCTGCGCAAGCCTTCGGTGACGGCCGAGCCGAAGGTGACCAGCACGCCGGCCTCGCGGCCGAGCTGGTTGAGCACGCTCTCCAGCGGGCCGGCGGCAATGTCGTACTGGCGTTGCTGCGAAGCACCGGCAGCCGGCTGCGCCCAGGCCTGTGCCGGAGCCAGGGCACCGGCAGCTGCCAGCCCCGCCAGCGTGCCAGCGCACAGCACCTGCAGCGCCAGCGCCACCGGACGTAATGCCGGGGCCGCCTGGGATGGGCGGACGGTGGAGGCGGCAGCCTGCCGCATGGAGTTCTGGCGCATGGTCTGAGGGCGCATGGAAAGGCCTTGTTGCAATGGTTGTAGAGAAGCGTTGGCGCACGCTGCGGTGCGCTCCTGTCTCTGTTGACAGCCATCGCCGGCAAATCAGCTCAAATTTTTTTCAGGAAAGTGCGAAGGCCTTCATGCCGGCCGTGCCGCTCATGCCTTGCCCGCCCCGGCAGGCCGCACCATCACCCAGTAGCGCGAGAAGGAGTGGATTTCCACGGGCAGCGACGAGGTCAGCGCGGCCAGCACGCGGTCGGTGTCGGCCAGCGGATAGGCGCCGGAGACGTGCAGGCCGGCCACGGCCGGGTCGCAGCCCAGGCGCCCGCGCCGGTAGCGGCCCAGCTCGGCCAGGAAATCCTCCAGCCGCATGCGCGAGGCCACCAGCATGCCTTCGGCCCAGGCGCTGGCTGCCGTGTCCAACACGCCGGAGTGCACGGCCTGCTGGGCCGTGAACGTGCCCTGCTCTCCTGCATCGATGCGCTGCGCGGCATGCGGGGCATGCGCGGGCCGCAGTTGCACGGCACCTTGCAGCACGCCCACTTCAACGCCGGACTCGCGCTCGCGCACCGTGAAGCGCGTGCCCAGGGCCTGAACGGCGCCCATGGCGGTCTGCACGATGAAGGGACGGTGCAGGCTGTCCGGCGCGGTCTGCACGAGGATTTCGCCACGCACCAGCTCCAGCACGCGCTCGGCCGCGCCGTAGCGCAAATTGAGGGCGCTGCCGGTGTTGAGCACCACGCTGCCGCCTTCGGGCAGCGGCAGCCGGCGCTGCTCGCCCACGGCAGCCACCTGGTCGGCCGTCCAGCCGCGCCAGGCCTGCGAGCGCACGACGGCCGCGGAGCCTGCGCCCGAGACCAGCAGCACGGCCAGCGCCTGCACCGCACGGCGCCTGCCGGCCGAGCCGGGTGCGGCCAATGCGGCCCGCGCCAGCGGCATGGGAATGCCGGCCATCTGGCTGCCCATGGATTCGATGCGCTGCCAGGCGGCCTCATGCTCGGGGCTGGCCGCACGCCAGCGCTGCAGGCCAGCGTGCTGCCGGGCCTGGGCCTTGCCGGAGTTCAGTTGCAGCCACCATTGCACGGCCTGGCGGGCCACTTCGGCAGAAATGGGGGAAGAAGCGGAAGGGAACGCCTGCATGCCGCCTACTCCGGGAAGAAGCAGCGCATGGCCGCCTTGGCCAGATGCCGCTTGACGGTGGAGACGGAAATCCCCAGCTCGGCAGCGATCTCGCCATGGCCGAGCCCTTCGAGCTGGGCCAGCAGGAAGGCCTGCTTGGCCAGCGCGGGCAGGCGGCCCAGGCGGCGGTCTATCTCCACCAGGGTCTCCAGCACCATGAGCCGGACCTCGGGCGGCGGCGCCACGGGCTCGGGCATGGCGGCCAGGGCATCGAGATAGGCCTGCTCGATGGCGCGGCGGCGCACCTGGTTGATCAGCAGGTTGCGCGCAATGGTGGTCAGGTAGGCGCGCGGTTCCTGGAGCTGGTCCAGGCCCTTGGCGCCCAGCACCTTGAGGAAGGTGCTCTGCGCCAGATCGGCCGCGTCGAAGGCATTGCCCACCTTCTTGCGCAGCCAGCCCTGCAGCCAGCCGTGGTGGGCCAGGTACAGGGCTGTGACTTCTCGGTACTGGGTGGCGGAGGCGGATTGCATGGCAGGTCCCGATTCCCTTGGGGGCGGGGCCCACAATCAAACAAGAATCATTCTTATTCGATTGTATCCATGCCAACCTGTCTCTGTTTCAGAAGCGGTAGCGCGCCGTCAGCAGCACATTGCGCGGCGCCCCGAAATGGTTGTTGTCCTGGGTGCTGCCAATGGCCTGGTAGTAGTACTTGTCCGTGAGGTTGTTGACGTTCAGCCGTATATCCAGCTGCCGGCTGAATTGGTAGCTCGCCATGAGGTCCACCAGCGTATAGCCCCCCTGGCGCACGCCGTAGCCGGCCGAGCGGGTCTCGCTGCGCGTGCGCACGGATCCGCCCAGGGACCAGCGCTGCCAGGCGCCCGGCAGCTGGTAGCGGGCCGACAGCTTGAGCAGATGGCGCGGGGTCTGGGTGTCATAGGGCGTGCCGGCCTTGGCGACGTCCGAGTCGCGGACATGCTGCGCCCTGTTGTAGGTGTAGCCGGCCATCAGCTGCAGGGAGGGCGTGACGGCACCCGCCACCTCGAACTCCACCCCCCTGCTTCGCACCTCTCCGGTCTGCGCATAGCAGGACGCCACATTGGGACTGCACTGCGATTGCGGCAGTTGCAGCGGCAGATTCTTCTGGTTGATCTGGAACAGCGCCGCGCTGGCCTGCAGCCGGCCCTGGGCGTACTCGCCCTTGATGCCAAGCTCGAGGTTGCGTCCCGTCACCGGGTCCAGCAGCGCGCCTCTGGCGCCCTGGTTGCTCTGGGGCTGGAACACGCCGGTCCAGCTGGCATAGGCGGAATGCCGGCTGTCCAGCGCATAGACCAGGCCTGCATAGGGCGTGATGCGGTCATGGACCCGGTACCTGCTGGAATCGCTCCATTCCCCCGAGCGCGTGAGCATGTCGTAGGAGTAGGAATCCACGCGCGCGCCCAGCAGCGCGGTCAGGGGCTGCGCGACGCTCAACCGCAGTGTTCCGTAGGCACCCAACTGCCGCTGGTGGCCGCGCCGCGACCACAGGGTGTTGATGGCCGGCCGGGCAACGGAGCCCGGGTCCCAGGTCATGGGGTCCACGATCTGCTGGTAGTCCGACGGCCACCCGCCAGGCCCGTCGTCGTCGCTGTTTTGCCTCACGCTGGCGCCGAAGACCATTTCATGGGTACGGCCCAACCATTGCCAGGGCCCCTGCGCGAAGGCGTCGAGACTGTATTGGGTCTTCTTGTAGGCATAGGCTCCCACGCCCTGGCCGAAGTCGGCGGAATCTTCCAGCGGATACAGGTAGGTCCCCAGCATGTCCATCTTCGCCTGCAGCACGCGTGCGGTCAGTTGGGTCTTCCAGCCGTTGCCCAGGCCATGCTCCAGTTCAGCGAAGAGGCTGGCGTTTTCCTTGTTCCAGTAGGCCCAGTCAGGCGTCACGCGCGCCGATCTCGACAGCGGGTAGAAGCTGCCGTCACGCCGCGTGGGCAGGCCGTTCCAGTCGGCGCCGGGGTTGTCTTCCCTGTTGTAGTAGCCGCCCAGGCTCAGCCGCGTGCGCGGGGCGATATCGGCCTCCAGCGTGCCGTAGACCAGTTGGCGCTCATGGCGGTACGCCCGCTTGAAGGTGTCCGTATCCTGCAGGGCCACCACGGCGCGGCCTCGCAGCGTACCGGCCGCATTGAGCGGGCCGGACGCGTCGATTTCGCCGCGCAGGTTGTTCCAGGAGCCCAGGCTGCCCGTCAGCGAGACCTGAGGGGCATCCGTGGGGCGCTTGCGCACGAGGTTGATGGTGCCGGACGGATTGCCCGTGCCCGTCATCAGTCCGGCAGCGCCGCGCAGCACCTCCACGCGGTCGTACATGGCCATGGTGGCCAGGCCCTGCGTGTCGTAGTCGAAGGCCAGCGGCACGCCATCGGCCAGGAAAGAGTTGACCTCGAAACCCCGCAGGAAGAACTGCGTGCGTTCTCCGCCTCCGATCTGGCGTGTGCTCAGGCCCGTGGCATCCAGGGCAACCTCCTCCAGCGACTGAAAACCGCGGTCATCGATCTGCTCGCGCGTGATCACGCTCAGCGATTGCGGGGTCTCGCGCTGCGACAGGCCCAGCCGTGTCGCCGTGCTGCTGGGTCCGGTGGCCGCATAGCTGCCCGATCCTTGCGTCACGGCGCTGCGCTCGGCCTGCGCCGTGACCAGCACCTCGCCCAGCGCGGTGGCGCCTGCCGCCTGGACGGCCTGGGTCGCCTGCCTGCGCAGCGTGTAGCTGCCATCGCTGCGCGCCACCATGTCCAGCCCGCTGCCGGCCAGAAGGCGCTGCAGCGCCTGCTGCGGCGCATAGTGGCCGGACAGGGCCGGGCTGGTGAGCCCTTCGGTCAGCGCAGGATCGAAGGACAGCGAAATGCCCGCCGCCGTGGCCACGCCAGCCAGCGTGCGGCCCAGCGGCCCGGGCGCGATCTGGTAGGTCTGGGCTGCGGGGGCCGGTTCGGCCGCCTGCACGGCGCCTGCGGCCAATGCCATGCCCAGCAGGGCCAGGCGGGCGGCATGCGCCAGGGGATGGAAGACGGGATGCGGCATGGGTACGGCAGGCATGGAAATCGGTCCTTGGAGGCGGTGAAGAAAGAAGCTCTTTCCCCGTTGCCAGCCGAGATCCGAAAAAGTGTCACCCTGCCTCGATTTTTTAGTTCCTGGCGACCACGGTGATCCAGTAGCCGCGCATGCGTGTCTGCACGTCGACGGGATAGGTGGAGGCCAGCATGGTCAGCGTCCGGTCCGTATCGCCCAGCGGGAAGGAGCCGGACACGCGCAGCGCGCGCACCTCGGGCGCGCACTGCAGCAGGCCGGGCCGGTAGCGCGACAGTTCGGCGCAGAACGCGGCCAGCGGCATGGCGTCGGCCATCAGCATGCCGTGGGTCCAGGCCGTGACCTCGGGCTGCAGGGGCTGGGGCGCGGTCACCTCCCCCGCTCGCAATACCGTTTGCTGACCGGCTTGAACGACCAGCGCCGGGCTGGCGGCGCCGCGCAGCGTGACTTCCACGGCTCCCTCGGTCACGGCCAGGCGCACGGGGCCGCCGTCCGCCCTGCCCCCTTCTTGCCGCACGGTGAAGCGGGTGCCCAGGGCGCGCAGCCGGCCATGGGCTGTGTCCACGACAAAGGGGCGGTGCGGTGTGGCGGTATCTGCCGCCGTTTCTATGGAAATCGCGCCTTGGCGCAAGATGAGCAGGCGCAGTGCGCCATCAAACCGGATGTCCACCGCGCTGGCCGTGTCCAGCAGGAGGCGGCTGCCATCGGCCAGATGCTCGGTGCGGCGCTCGCCGGTGGCGGTGCGCAGGTCGGCGCCCCAGCCGCGCTGGTCCGCCGCATACCAGGCTTGCCAGGCCAGCCAGCCTGCAGGCGCCACGGCCAGCAGCGCGGCCAGCCGGGCCACGGTGGCGCGGCGCTGGGCGCGGTGGCTTCGGGGCCGGTCCAGTGCCGGCATGGCCAGCGCTGCAGGCAGGCCGCCCAACTTGCCCAGCAGCCGCTCGGCACGCTCCCAGGCCAGGGCATGCTGTGGGTCGGCCTGGCGCCAGCGCTCGCAGGCGGCGCGGTCGGCGTCGGTGGCGCCGCTGTCGTGCAGGCGCATCAGCCATTCGGCGGCCTCGTCGAGCACGCGCGCTTGCAGGGGCGTCTCCATCACGCCATTGCCACCAGGCATTGGCGAAACGCCTGGGCCATGTAGCGCTTGACGCTGGTGAGCGAGACCTCCAGCTGCTGCGCGATGTCCTCGTACTTCACGCCGTCCAGCTGGGACAGCAAAAACGTGCGCCGCACGATGGGCGGCAGCGCGTCCAGCATGGCGTCTATCTCGTGCAGGGTCTCCAGCACCAGGGCGCGCCGCTCGGGCGAAGGCGCCACAGGCTCGGGCAGCGCGGCCAGGGCTTCGAGGTAGGCCCGCTCCAGCGCCTGGCGCTTGTACCAGTTGACGAGCACGCCCTTGGCCACCGTGGTCAGGTAGGCACGCGGCTCCTGCACACCGGCCAGGTCGCGCACGCCCAGGATGCGCACAAAGGTGTCCTGCGCCAGGTCCGCCGCATCCGCCCCGTTGCCCAGCCTGCGGCGCAGCCAGCCCTGCAGCCAGCCATGGTGGGCGGTGTACAGGGAGGCGGCTTCTCGGTGCTGGGGGGTGGAGGCGGATGGCATGGCAGGTCCCGATTCCCTTGGGGGCGGGGCCCGCAATCAAACAAGAATCATTCTTATTCGATTGTATCCATGCCAGGGAGCGTGCAACCGCGCTTTCGACCGGCCTGATGCCGCAAGGCCTACCAGATGTACCCGAACCGAACCACCATGTTGCGCGCTTCGCCATAGTTGCAGGCATTGGCGGAAAAGCACGACGCCGTGTGGTACTTGTCGAACAGGTTCTTCACCGTCAGGCTCACGCTGGCCCCGCGCCAGTCACTGCGCATCTTTCCCAGGTCATAGCGCAGCGAGGCATCCACCAGGGTGAACGACGGTACGCGGAAGCTGTTGTCCGCATCGCCCCAGCTCCAGCCGATGTAGCGCGCC
>NZ_JACVUR010000075.1:0-15025 GCF_016516495.1 Delftia sp. S65 | reverse complement strand
CAGCTGCTTTTGCCACTGGTTACGGGGGGGGGGGGGGGGGGGGGGGCCGGCATGCTCGCCGCCCCATCGGGCTAGTTTATAGCCCGCAGGGCGGCAGCGCAGGCTCGGCCCGGCTCGGGCTCGGCTTGATCTACGGCAAGGCGCCGTGTCATCGCTCAGAAATCAACCGTGGCCGACAGCATGAAAGTGCGCGGCGCGCCCAGACCCAGGCTGGTCCACAGCGGCGTGGCCCAGTAGGCCTTGTTGGCCACGTTGGTGATGCTGCCGCGCAGCGTGAGCGGATGGCCGGCCGCCGTGGTCACATAGCGCGCGCCAACGTCGAACACGGTGCGGCCCGGCACGGACAGCGAGTTGTCGGCATTGATGTACTGCCTGGATGCCGTGGTGGCATTGGCCGTCAGCGTCAGGCCCTGCAGGGCAGGCACGTCCCACTCCACACCCAGCTTGCCCTGCAGCCTGGGCACGCCCGCTGCCAGCTTGCCCTGGTTCACGCCGCCGGCCGTGCGGGTGAGCTTGGGCTGTACGTAGGCAATGCCGCCCATCAGGCGCACGCCCGTGGCCACGTTGCCGAAGAAGCCCCATTCCACGCCCCGGTTGCGTTGCTCGCCGCCGAAGGAGAAGACGTTGGAGACAGGATCGGTGTAGCCGTTGGGGCGCTGGATCTCGTAGAGGCTGAAGGTGTGGGCGAAGTCGCCCAGGTCCAGCTTCAGGCCCAGCTCCTTTTGCCTGGATTTGTAGGGAGCGAACACTTCGCCCGCGTTGGCCGCCGTCATGGGTGCGGTGGCGCCCTGGCTCAGGCCTTCGATGTAGTTGGCGTAGACCGAGACACGCTCGCTGGCCTTCACCAGCAGCGCGGCGGCCGGCGTGGTGGCGCCTTCGTCATAGCGCGAGGTGCGCGCGCCCGTGGCCACGTTGAAGGTGTCGCTGAGCACCTGCTGGCGGCGCAGGCCCAGGGTGAGCTGCACGCGGTCCTGCGCAAAAGACAGGGTGTCGGCCATGCCGATGCTGGTCAGCCGCAGTTCGGTGCGCGAGATCGGGGGCGCGTTGAAGCTGGTGGCCGGGCCCCAGATGGGGTTGTAGATGTTGGTGATCCAGTCCTGGGCCAGCACGTTGCGGCGGCCGAACTGCTTGTCGGTATGCGTGTAGTAGGTGGCGTTGAGCGCCCACTGGTGGCCCACGCCGGCCGTGTTGAACTTGCCCTTGAGGCCGGCCTCGGCCGACTTCTTGTCCATCTCGAAGCCCAGGTCGGCCAGGTTGGTGCGGTAGTCGCCTGCCGTGTTGAAGACCTGGATCAGATAGGCGCCCGTGGAGCGGTACCGGGTCTTGCTGGTGCCCACGGCGGCATAGGCGGTGACGCTGTCGCCCAGGTCAAGCTCGCCGCGCACCATGGCGCCCTTGTCCTTGGTGTCGTAGAAGGCCCAGCTGGGGTTGAGCAGGGTGTCGGCCTTGGGCGGCCTGGGCACGGGCAGGCCTGCGGCCAGGTTGATGCCGCGGTTCAGGCCGTCGGTGCGGTCATCGCTGCTGTACAGGTCGGCCGACAGGCGGGCACGGTCGCCGCGCCAGTCCAGGCCCAGCGAGGCCAGCCGGGTCTCTTTTTCCTGGTGGTTCACGGCGCCGTCGCCGTCGCGCAGCACGCCGTTGAAGCGGATGCCGAACTGCTTGCGCTCGCCAAAGCGGCGGCCCAGGTCGATGTGGGCGCCCAGTTGCGCATCGGACATGAAGGAGGTGGTCAGCCGCGTGAGCGGCTCATCGCCCGCGCGCTTGGGCACGAGGTTGACCGTGCCGCCCACCGAGCCGCCAGGCGGCATGCCGTTGAGCAGGGCCGATGGGCCCTTGAGCACGTCCACGCGCTCGAACATTTCTGGCGATGCGCGGTAGAACGGCGCCACGCCGAACAACCCGCCAAAGGTCACATCGCCAATGCTGGAGCTGAAGCCGCGAATGGAATAGTTCTCGCTGATGATGCCGGTCATGCCCGTGCTGAACACGGTGGGGTCGGCGGCGGAGATCACGTCGGTGATGTCGCGGGCCTGGCGGTCGGCGATGAATTTCTCGGTGTAGCTGATGGTGTTGAAGGGCGTCTCCATGAAGTCCTTGTCGCCCAGCAGGCCCATGCGGCCGCCTGTGGATACCTGGCCGCCCGCATAGGCTTCCGGCGCCTGCTGAGCCTGTGCGCGCACGGTGACGGCGGGCAGGAGCACGCCGCCCTCCACGGGCGCTGCGGCGTTGCGGTCACGGCCCAGGGTGTAGCTGCCGTTGGCCTCGCGCAGCGCGCGCAGGCCCTGGCCGCGCAGCAGCTCGGCAAAGCCTTCGGCCACGCTGTAGCTGCCCGACAGGCCTGCACTGCTGCGGCCTTGCAGCAGGCTGGAATCCACCGTCAGCTCCACGCCGGCCGCTGCGGCAAAGGCGTTGAGCGCCTGGCCCAGCGGGCCGGCGGGGATGCTGAAGGCGCGGGGGCCCTCGCCGGGTGCCGCCCCGGAGGCTGCTCCAGATGCGGCCCCCTGGGCAGCCGCCTGCGCCAGCGCGGACGGCATGGCCACGGCCAGGCCGCCCAGTGCCAGGCCCGCCATGCAGAGCATTTGCACGGCGATGGCCGTGTGCCTGGAGGCAAAGGCCGGGTGCGGCAGGGCGCGCGATGCGCCGTTCTGTGCGGGGCGGGATGGATGGCGTAGTGCCATGCGGGACTCCTTTCGATTCGGGTAGGCGTTGGGTGTTTCACCTTGTCTTCCGAACGAGAAAGCCAAACCCTCAATCGAGAATGCGATCAATTTGCAACCGCAGCGGCCACCGGGCCCGCGCCCGCTGCTGGCGCATCGCCGTAGCCCTTGAGCACGTCATCGACCATGAGCTTCACCGAAGTCACGCTGGCCGCCGTGACGTACCAGGCCTCTGAATCGACGAAGACCACGCGGTTGTTCTTCCAGGCGCTGGTCTGGCGCAGCAGCGGGTTGTCCATGCCTGCGGCGTCCATGCCGGGGCGGCGCTGCATGATGGCCGTGCGGTCGATCACGTAGAGGATGTCCGGGTTGGCCTGCTGTATGAATTCGCTGGAGATGGGCTGGCCGTGCAGGTCGGCCTCGGCCGCCGTGCTGGCGGGCTTGACGCCCAGCGCGTTGAAGACAAAGCCGTAGCGCGACTGCGGCCCGAAGGAGCTGAAGGCGCCGTTGTTGTGCATGACGATGAGGGCCGTCTCCGCACGGCCCTCGGTGGCGCGCCGGGCCTGGGCGACCTTGTCGTCCATCTCGGCGGCCTTGGCGCGCGCCAGGTCCTCCTTGCCGAAGATGCGGCCCAGGGTGAGCAGATGATCGCGCACGGTGTCCAGGTGCCGGGTGCCGCTGTTCCTGAAGTCCACGTCGAAATGCACCGTGGGCGCAAAGCCCGAAAGCTCCTGGTAGGCGCTGGCCTGGATGGGCGAGATCAGCACCAGGTCAGGCTTGAGCGCGTGCACGCGCTCCAGGTTGGGCTGGACGATGGAGCCCAGGTCCTGCACGCTGGCATCGTCCTTGTACCGTGCCAGGAAGTGGGGCACGAAGTCCTTGGGCATGCCGGCAATGGGCACGCCGAGCTGGTCGAGGAAGTCGGCCTCGTTCATGTCCAGCGCGGCCACGCGCTGCGGCGGGCGCTCCACCACCGTGGTGCCCAGCTGGTGCTGCACGGTGACGGGCTTGAACTCGCCGGCCGCCGCCTGCGGCGCTGCGGCCTGTGCCGACGGGTTGGCGGGCCGGTCGCAGGCCGACAGGGCCAGGGCCGCGGCCAGGGCCAACATGGAAGCGTGATGGGGAATGCGGAACAGACGGGTCACGGGCTTTCTCTCCTGAAAAATGGGATGCATTGCGTTGGGTATTTTTGGGAGGACAGGGGCCGGCTCAGGCCCGGCCGCGCCCGCGCACCATGAGCGCGAGGAAGTAGCTGCCGCACACCAGGTTGACGAGGATGCCCACCGAGGTGCGGTAGTTGAAGACATGCTCCACCGCCAGCTGCGCCGCGATGAAAATGGACACGGCCACGGCGCAGCCCAGCGGCAGCGTGACGCGGTGGCGCGCCGTGCCCGCCAGCGCATAGCTGATGTGGGCCACGAAGATGCCCATGAAGGCCGTGGGCCCCAGCAGGCTGGTGGACACCGCCACCAGCGCGGCAATCAGCGCCAGCTGCAGGCGCAGCTGGCGCTGGTAGTGCACGCCCAGCGAGATGGCCTGCTCGCGCCCCAGGGCCAGCACATCCAGCACGGGCAGGCTGCGCCGCACGATCACGCAGGCCACGGCCACGATCAGCGCCGACCACAGCAGCTGCGCGGGCCGGGCGCGGTTGAACGAGGTGTAGCTGTAGCCCTGCAGCACAGAGAACTCTCCGGGACTGATGCGCAGCTGCACGAACTGCGTGAAGGTGCCTATCACCATGCCCAGCACCAGGCCCAGCAGCAGCAGGAAGTACACGTTGTCCCGCCCCGCACCCAGCAGCCAGCGGTGCAGGGCCCAGGAGTAGCCCAGCATGCACGCCACCGACAGCCAGAAGTTGCCGCCGGGGCCCAGCACCACCAGGCTTTGCACGCCCATGGCCAGCACCAGCAGCGCCTGCAGCAGCAGGTAGACCGCCTCGTAGCCCATGATGGCGGGGGTGAGGATGCGGTTGCCCGCAAGCGTCTGGAAGACGATGGACGACAGCGCAATGCAGATGCCGCCGATGACGATGGCCGACAGCCGCGTCAGCCGCCGTGCAATGACGTAGCCGAAGTCCAGGCCCGAGCCCAGCAGCACGAAGCAGGCCGCCAGCGCGACGGCAACCACGGCAGCCGCAATCCATGCGGTTGTCTGAGGCAAGGCCTTGCGCATCACGGCCTCCTGCGCAGGATGAGCACGAGGAAGAGCACGCCGCCCACGCTACCCGCCGTCAGGCCGATCGGCACCTCGAAGGGGTGCATGATCAGCCGGCCCACGATGTCGCAGGCCAGCAGCAGCGAGGCGCCGCTGAGCGCGACGATGGGCAGGGTGCGGCCCAGGTTTTCGCCGCAGCGCATGGCCACCAGGTTGGGAATGACCAGGCCCACGAAGGGAATGGCGCCCACGGTGATGACCGTGGCCGAGACGGTGACCGCCACCAGCACCAGGCCCAGCGTGGCCAGCGCCGGATAGCTCAGGCCCAGGCTGGTGGCCATGCCCTCGCCCATGCCCAGCACGGTGAAGCGGTGCGCAAACGCATAGGTGAGTGCCACGATGGGCACGATGAGATAGATGATTTCGTAGTGGCCCTGCACGATGCGCGAGAAGTCGCCCAGCAGCCAGCCCTGCATGCTTTGCAGCAGGTTGTGGCGAAAGGCATGGAACTCGGCGATGGCGCTGAGCACGCTGCCGTACATCAGGCCCACCACGGGCACCAGCACCAGGTTGCGCAGGCGCATGCGGCGGATGATGGCCACGTACAGCAGGCTGGCGCCCAGGCAGAACACCAGCGCGAACACCATGCGCCAGGCCACGCCCCACGCGCCCGAGGTGAAGGCCGAGGCGGGCGCCACCGTCAGCGACACCAGAATGCCCAGCTTGGCCGCATCCAGGCCGCCGCAGGTAGCAGGCTCCACAAAGCGGTTCTGCACGATCTGCTGCAGCACCACGCCGCACACCGACAGCCCCACCCCCGTGAGCACCAGCGCTGCCAGGCGCGGCAGGCGGCTGGCCGTGAGGGTGAGCCAGGCATCGCCCGACAGCGACAGCAGCTGGCCCCAGTCCACCTGCCGCGCGCCGATAAGCACGGACGCGCAGCACAGCGCGGCAAAGGGCAGCAGCCACGGCGCCAGGCGCGGGGCCTGCGTCCTTGTCTTTGGCTTCGCAGGCTCGCTCAACGGAGGTCCTCGCCCGTGCCTGTGGCCGTTCCCGTGCGCGTTCCCGCAATGCGCCAGCCCTTGGCGGCGCGCCGCCGCGCCAGAAAGCGCGCATACAGGCCTTGCGCCTGCGCCAGCTGCTGCGGCGGGCCCTGCTCACTGACGCGGCCCTGGTCCAGCACGATGATCTCGTCGGCCATGGCCACGGTGGACAGTTGGTGGGCAATCACGATCAGCGTGCGCCGGCCGCGCAGCCGCGCCAGCGCCTGGGCGATGGCGGCCTGGTTCTCGGCATCCAGCGCGGCCGTGGCCTCATCGACCAGGAGGATGGGCGCGTCCTTGATGAGCGCGCGGGCAATGGCGATGCGCTGGCGCTCGCCGCCAGACAGGCGCGCCCCACCCTCGCCCACGGGCGTGTCCAGGCCCTGCGGCAGGCGACCGATGATTTCGGCCACGCCGGCTTGGCGCGCGGCCTCCATCACCTCGGCATCACTGGCCTGCGGGCGGCCCATGCGGATGTTGTCGGCAATGGAGCCCTGGAAAAGGTAGCTGTCCTGAAAGATCTGGCTGATCTGCCCGGCCAGCCGCTCGCCCGCGATCTGGCGCACATCCATGCCGCCCACCAGCACGCTGCCCTGCTGCACGTCGAAAAAGCGCGCGATCAGCCGCAGCACCGAGGACTTGCCAGAGCCCGAGGCGCCCACCAGCGCCGTCATCGAGCCCGGCTCCACGCGCAGGCTCAGGCCGCGCAGCACCTCGGGCTGGCCCGGCCCGTAGCGGAACACCACATCGCGCAGCTCCACCGAGGCATCGCGCGGCGCCTGGGGTATGGCGGGCTCGGGCAGCGGCTGGACCGCGAGGATGTCGCGCACGGCATCGAGCTGCACGCGCGCGGCGCGCAGCGAGTCGGCGTAGCCGGCCACCTCCAGCAGCGGATCGACATGGCGGCAGGCCAGCAGCAGGGCCACGATCACGGGGATGGCGGCTTCCATTCCCATGCCCATGCCCTGTGCTGCAACGCCGCCCAGGCGCTCGTCCAGCCACAGCGCGCCGGCCACCAGCAAGGCCGCAAACACGGCCTGCACGGCCCAGCCATTGAGCACGCCCGACAGCGCCACCAGGCGGATGGACTGCGCGCCCGATGCGCGCTGCCGGCCCAGGGCCTGCTCCAGCCAGCGCGTGCCGCCGCCTTCGCCATTGAAGGCGCGCAGCACCGACTGCGCCTGCGCAAACTCCACCATGCGCTGGCTGGCGCCAGCCATGCTGCGCTGCAGGCGCTCGTCGGCACGGCGGCCCAGGTGCGCGGTGACCAGCAGCACGCCTGCCAGCAGCGGCAGCGCCAGCAATGCAATCAGGCCCATGCGCCAGTCCATGGCACACAGCGCGGCCACCACGGCAACGGGCGCCACGGCGCCGCTGAACACGGGCGTGAACACATGGGCCGGCAGCTGGGCCACTTCCATCATTCCCTGCGAAACGACGTGGTTGAGCCGGGCCGTGTTCTCGGGGGTGAACCATCCCACGGGCAGGCGGGCCACATGGTCACCAAGCCGGTGGCGCGCCACGCGCAGCACGGCCGCGCCCAGGCCCAGGCCGGCTTTTTCCACCTGGCGCTGCCAGGCCCAGCACAGCACCACGCCCGCCAGCAGCACGGCCAGCCAGGCCGCGGCGCCGCGCGTATCGCCTGCCAGCAGGCGCGACAGCACGGGCACAAGAGCGGTGACGACCAGGCCGCTGAGCAGGCCATGCAGCACGGCCATCCAGGCATAGCGGCGGAAAAGCCGGGCATCGTCGCCCAGCAGTTGCATCAGGGTCTTCAGCATGACGGCAGCTCCGGGGCCAGGGCGGGGGTGAAAGGCTGGGCTTGCGTAGGCGGTGGTGCGTACCCGCCCAGCGCCCACAGCCGCGCGTAGCGTCCGCCCAGCGCCAGCAGCTCGGCATGGCGGCCGCGCTCGCGGATGGCTCCGCCCTCCACCACCAGGATCTGGTCCGCATGCATGACGGTGTCCAGCCGGTGGGCGATGACCAGCAGGGTGCGTCCGTTGGCCCGGCGCGACAGGGCTTCCTGGATGGCAGCCTCGCTCTCGGCATCGGCAGCGGCCGTGGGCTCGTCCAGCACCAGCACGGGCGCATCCAGCAGCACGGCGCGCGCAATGCTCACGCGCTGCTGCTCGCCGCCGGACAACTGGGCGTCTTCGCCGATCACGGAGTCATAGCCGCGCGGCAGCGCCAGGATGCGCTCATGGATGTGGGCGGCGCGCGCCGCCTCTTCCACTTCCTGCGCGCTGGCCGAGGGCCGGCCCAGCGCAATGTTCTCGCGCACGCTGGCGTGCACCAGGCGCACGTCCTGAAGCACAAAAGCCAGGTGGCGGTACAGCTGCCGGGTCTCGATCTGCCGCAGGTCCACCCCGCCCAGCGTGATGCGCCCTTCGTTCGGGTCGAAGAAACGCAGCAACAGCCGGGCGAGCGTGGACTTGCCCGCGCCCGAGGCACCGACCACGGCGGTCACCGTGCCGGGCCTGAGCGTGAAATCCATGCTCTTGAGCACGTCATGCCCCGCCTCGTAGGCATGGCCCACGCCTTCGAAGCGGACTTCGCAGCCTTGGGGCAGCCTGCATTGATCGGCGGCCGGTTGCTCCAGCACGGGCGTGCGCAGCAGCGCCTGCACGCGCTGGGCGGCGCCCGTGGCGTGGTTGAGCGCATGCAGGTTGAAGCTGAGCAGCTGCAGCGGCGCGCTGATGCCCGGCGCCACCAGGGCAAAGGGCAGCACATCCACGGGCGCCATCCAGCCCAGGGCCGTGAACAGCGTGCCGAAGGCCAGCACCACGCCCAGCACGGCCACGGGCGCGATCAACGCATTAGCATTGGCGCGCGCCGACACCAGCGGGCGCGCAAAGCCGAGGAAGGCGTCGGTAAAACCATCGACGGCCTCGCGGTAGCTGCCATGGGCGCGCCCGCTGGCACCAAAGGCCTTGACCACGGGAATGCCGTGCACGAACTCCACCACGGCGTTGTTGATGCGCGCCAGTCCCGCGCCAAAGGCCGGCATATGGGCACTGCTGGCCTGCATGGCGTGGCGCATCACCAGAAAGAAGATGCCGAACGGCAGGGCCGAGACCAGGGCCATGCGCCAGTCCATGGCCACCAGGTAGACCGCAGAAGCGGCCACCGTGCCCGCACCGCGCCCCACGGTGGTGTAGAAGTGCGCAGTCAGCTCGTGCAGGGTGGCCACGTCGTCCTGCATGGCCTGCTTGACCTGGCCCGAGGCCCGCTCGGTAAACCAGCCCAGCGGCACGCGCGCCAGCCGCTGCATGGCCGACAGGCGCAGTCCGTGGGTGAGTCGGTTGTCGGCCAGGTGGGCGACCAGCTCGCCCGCCGACACCAGGGCCATGCCTGCGAACAGGCAGACAAGGCACAGCACGATGACGCGCCAGGCATCGGCCGCCGCCATGCCGCCATCGGCCAGCGCCAGCCGCGCGATGTGGGCAATGCCGGCCAGCGGCGCCAGCGCCAGCACGGCGCCCGCAAACGACAGCAGCGCGGCAAGAACAAGCTGCGCGCGGATGGGCTGCAGCGTCTGCGCAATGGGGCCGAGGCCGGCCTGGGGGTCATCGGCATCGGTGGAGTGCATGGGATTTCCTGGAGGGCATGGCGGGACAGAAAACAAGGGCTCTTGCCTGTCTTCCGAACGAGAACGCCAAACCCTCAATCCGCAGGGGCAGGAAGTTGAATCAGCCGGTAACGGGTTCCGAGAGACGAGGAAGGCGCCGCGGTGAAAGGCGCCTCAGCCCGCCGCCTGCACCGTGACCCAGTAGCGCGTGCGCGCGACCACCTGCACGGGCAGGCCCAGCGCCAGGTTGTGCAGGGCGCGGTCGGTATCGCGCAGCGAGAACACGCCCGTGACGCGCAGGCCGGCCACCTGCGGGTCGCAGCGCAGCAGGCCCGTGCGGTAGCGCGCCAGCTCGGCCACCAGTTCGCCCAGCGGCATGTTGTCGGCCACCAGCACGCCGCGCGCCCAGGCGGCGGCGCTTTCCTGCGCGGCCACCGGGGGCTGGGCCAGATCGCCGGAGAAGACGGCGCCCTGCCCTGCCTCCACGCGCACCACCTGGCCCGGCGCCCGGGCGGGACGCACTTCCACCGCGCCCTCGAACACGGCCACGCGGGACTGCTCATCTTCCTGGCGCAGCGTGAAGCGCGTGCCCAGGGCCTGCACCGTGCCGTGGCGCGAGCGCACGCGCAGCGGGCGCGGTGTGCTTTGCGGATCAGGCGCAGTGGTCACGAGGATTTCACCAGCGCGCAGCAGGATCAGGCGTTCGGCCCCGTCAAAGCGCAGGTCGATGGCCGAGGCCGATGCCAGCACCACCTGCGTGCCATCCGGCAGCGTGATCTCGCGGACCTCGCCACGCGCCGTGCCATGGCTGGCAGCGGCGATTTGCCAGGCATCGGTGCCGCGCACCACATGGGCAATGCCACCGGCCATGGCCATGAAGCCCAACACCTGCATGGCGCGGCGGCGGCCACGGCGTGGCGCCGGCGACGCAGCGAAGGTGTCCGCCAGCGCATGCCGCGCAATGCCGCCGGGCACGCTGCGCAGCTTGTCGTCAAAGGCCTGCAGGCGGCTCCAGGCCAGTTCGTTCCGCGGATGCTCGGCACGCCAGCGGGCGCAGGCGGCGCGGTCTTCGTCGCTGGCGTCATCGGCCCACAGCCGGGCCATCCATTCGGCGGCGCGCTGGACAATGGCCGGCTCCAGCAGCTCGCTGGAGGCGTCGGGCGATGCCGGTGATGAGGACATGCGGACGGGCCGTTCAGCACACCGGGCCGTGCAGCGCCTGGTAGCAGGCCAGCAGGCCGGCGGCGATGTATTTCTCCACCGAAGACACGGACACGCCCAGCTCGGCCGCGATGTCGCGGTAGGCCATGCCGTCGAGCTTGCACAGCAGCAAGGCCTTGCGCGCCTTGGGCGGCAGGCCGTTCAACGCGGCATCGATCTCCACCAGCGCCTCCAGCGCAAGGGCACGTGTTTCTTCGGAGGGCGCCATCTGCTCGGGCAGCAGGGCCAGCGCTTCAAGATAGGCCGCCTCCACGCGGCGGCGCCGGTACAGGTCGATCACCAGGCCGTTGGCGATCTGGGTGAGATGGCGGCGGTGCTCGTCGGCCGGCGGAACACGGCCGGTGCGCAGCAGTTGCAGGTAAACGTCGTGCGCCAGATCGGCCGCATCAAAGGCATTGCCCAGCTTGCGGCGCAGCAGGCCGCGCAACCAGCCGTGGTGATCGGTGTAGAGAATTTCGACTTGTTGCTGAAGCGCGAACTCGGCGGCGGCCACGATACCCCTCCCTGTATCCCAGGGCGCAGGCAGGCCAGGGACGAATGACAAATGAGAACCATTTGCATTTTATAGGTAGACAGCCCCGCCGCCGCCAACGCCACCATCAACGCCACCTCCACCGCGTGCAGGCGCGGCTAGCGCGGCAGCAGGCCCGGCAGTATGGCGTTCAGATCCACCGCATCGGCCATGGCGCGATTGCCTTCGTCGCCAGGATGCAGCCGGTCGCCCGAGTCGAAGCGCGCCGCCATGCGGGAGGGATGGGCGCCATCGCGCAGCACGGCATCGAAGTCGATCACCGCATCGAAGGCGCCGCCCAGGCGTATCCAGGCGTTCACCTGCCGGCGCAGATCGTCCTTGTCGTCCTGGTAGTAGTCGTCCAGCGGCGTGCCTGGCAAGGCGCCCTCGAAGGGCGGCAAGGTGGCGCCGATCACGCGCAGCCCGTGGCTGCGCGCCCTGGCGATCAATTGGCGATAGCCCTCTGCCATGTCCTGCAGCGTGGGACGCGGCGCCTGCCGCGCAAAGGCCGTGCCGGGCCAGGAAATATCGTTGATGCCCAGCAGCACGATGAGGCTGCGCACACCGGGCTGGGCCAACACATCACGCTCCAGCCGCGCCAGCGCATGCTCGCCCATGCCATCGGACAGCAGGCGCGCGCCAGAGATGCCAGCATTGACCACTGCCGCGCCGTGCGGCGCAAGGCGCGCGGCCAGGAAGTCCGGCCAGCGGCTGTCCCGGTCCAGGCTGGCCGTGGCGCCGTCGGTGATGGAGTCGCCCATCACCGCTACCACGGGCGCCGCGGGTGACGCGGGGTTGGCCTCGACCTGAATACCCGCCAACAGCGGGCGGGCCGTGCTGCTGATTGCGCCAGGGTCCGAAGTCCGCAGCGCCGCAGCAGCGGACTGGTCGCCCGCCACGATCCAGCCGGTCTGGCGGCCATCCCAGTGAAAACTCTGCACAGGCATGGCGCCGGGCAGGTACAGGCTCACGGCCACCTGCGACAGCGAGGACAGCGGCAAGGCCACAGGGTCGCTGACCAGGGATGCGCCTGCGGCAATGGTGGCTTGCGCGCTGCCGCCAAAAGTCACGGCCTGCAGGCTGCCAGCGTCAATGGCGCCCTCCGGCAACGACTTTGCCACGGTGGCCCTGCCCACCGTCACAGGCTGGCCGCCGTAGGCGTTGGACAGCACGATGCGCAGGCGCGGCCCGCCCAGGCTGATGCGCGCCACCTGGCGCACGGTCTGGTCCTGCAGCACAGCGGGCAGATTGGTGGGAAAGAGGAAGTCCGCCCCCCAGACCGGCTGCGGGCTGGCCTGCCAGGTGGCGGCCCAGTTGGAGGCTTCAGCCGAACCCGCCGGCACCGTCGAATCCGCCATGGCTGGCGTGGAAATCACAAGCGCCAGAAGGACCGCGCCCGAGGCCGTGGAAAGCGATGGAAAAAGTTGCTGCATGCAAGGAATCCGATGTCTGTCGATGGCGGGATCATGGATTCAAGGGCTGCGCGGGACTAGACAGTCTGCTGGAACACCATCTGTGAATTTAATTCACGATGAGACCTGTACTGTGCTTTGGTAGCGAGGATGGGTTTGGCGTGCCCAGATGGTCGCAGGGATGGCAGGGAATGACGATGCGCCGTTGCCATTCTTTTCCTGCCCTTGAAGTTAGGCTGCATTTAACTGAAATTGCTTTGTGCTGTGCACCGTGGCGCTTTTTTATCACCAATTTTATACGGAGCTTTCCACAGTATATTTTGTATACATACTATTTCTTGAAACGGATGATGATGCAAAAACTTGCTATAACAAAAATGCAAGTTGATGTTATTATGGAAAATTTATTATCAACAAAAGGTATTTTGAAATTAATAATACTCTTGGAAAGAAATAGGAGAAAAATAGATGCCATTGCATATAACTTATTCTTCGTACATTTGATTTTTGTTACGCAATATATTGAGAATATAAAAACCAACGTATCTACTGAAATTAAATAGATGGCAGATATATCGCCTGATCCCCAGCAGGTAGCGGGCCACATAAATGCTGTGCACGTTATGAAACTGCAATTTCTCATTTTATTTACAGGGGCAGGTGAATCCATTTATGTCGCCGGATTTAAATGCTTCCCACGATTTCTTTGTACTCTCAAATAGAGAGCTATCCTTACTGGGAACAATCGATTCCTAGCCAATATGAATAAGAATTTCCATAGTACTCTCTTGTCCAATCAAAAATTGAAATCCCGAGTGAGAGGGTGAAGTCGCATCTTGTATGACGTGCAATGCCGCACCGAAATGGAATGGTGCTGCCTCGGCAGCCGGATCGCCTAGTGTATGCCCTGCGTTTTGTACTCATGCAGTACCATTTCCCCAAGGGTCCAGCTTTGCTGCTCAGGCCACCTAGCCTGTCTGGTCCGTCAGCGCCATTGGCGTGCCCAGGTGGTCGCAGTCGTAGTGGTGGATGGCGATGTGGGCGTGCTGCTCTCTTTACTGTTTTTACAGTTGAGCCTGTATGCAACTGATCATGGTTTGCGTGAAGGTCAGGGCCAACGTGTGACTGGGGGCGCCCCGGTCTGGCTGGCCTGCGGTAATGGCTTGACCAGCAGAGGGTTCGCTGGCCGTGGTACCCATGCGTGAAGCTACCCGGCTTGTGTAGACCATGGGTTCTATATGGCGGGTGTCCCCGCCGTGCTGCATGCGTTCGGCGTGGGTGAGGCAGTTGCTATCCCTGTGGTAGAAATGGATGTGTTTAGTACTATATGCGTGATACGAATGCTGCCGCCAGTCACTTAGGTGCTGAGCTTAGACGAGAAATTCATCATGCGCCCTAGGGAGATCGTCCTTGGTGGTTTTTCCTGCTACTGTGGTTAAGTATTCTATTTTTTAAAAATCTTTTCGCACAATAATTTCGTGACTAGAATTATTTCAATATTATCTTCTTTGCTTTCAATGATTATCGCATTTTTTCTATTGAAATTCTTAAAAAATGATCTCTCATTTAATCCAATCTTCTCTCCATCCGTTTTTTCGTCTTTTATATAATCCAGAAATGGTTTAATGGTTGTTGTTTTATATTTTTTCTTCACCTCACCAAATATTTCACTAGGAGTTTTCTTTTGATTTAGATATTGATACTCAAAATACAACTCCTCCAATGATATGCATCCATCGGATCTACTCAACAACATCCATTCTTTTTCATCTGCAGCCATGGAATTTTGAGTAAAAGTTAAAATACATAGACTTATAGTTAATGTCAGTTTTCTCATGTTTATTTGCCATTAATTTCAGGATTTAAAATTCCCTAATCAAAACAAGAGCAGTCAAATCTCATTCCATTTTTGAAATCAATCATTTTATCTACTGCAAATTCTATTTGGCTTTGTCTAGGATCATTTTCTATTGATGTTGGGAATGGGCCATGTCTATGAAAGTCACGCTTCCTCCATATCTCGAAATTCGAATGTGCTGGCGATGTCGAATCCATTACTGCATGAAGGCCGAATCCAAGCATAAAATCCGATATTGGATCACCTTCAGCATTTCCATCAATAAAGGTGTCTAGAAATTCGTTTGCCTTCAAGCATGATTCTTTTTTTGACAATGTTTTTGAACTCATTGTATGCATATACCCATGATGCTCGTCCTGAAAACGAGACCTATCAGCCTCTCTTGAGCCTTGCTGCATTCTAGCCACTGAGTCAGAGCTCAAGCCGGCCTTTACTCCGTAAGCATCCAATATCTTATTATGTGCACTTGTGGACCATAGTCCCAAAGGGTCAATTTTTATCATGGGTGATGCTGCATATGCATATACATTCACCCCCCCCATCAACCCAATCGGATCCTGATTCACATAACTCCCCACCACCGGATCGTAATACCGATGCC
>NZ_JACVUR010000074.1:0-15754 GCF_016516495.1 Delftia sp. S65 | reverse complement strand
CCCCGATTCACATGCCGCTGCCCACCCACCACCAACTCAGAATCCAGCGTGGCCAAAGCAACAGAGATCCAGGCGCCCTCTGCGTAATGCGCGCTGTGCCACGTCAGCGATGAGCCGCATTGCTGGCAAAAGCAGCGCGTGATGCCGGGCGATGAGGTAAAGGAGCGCAATTGCTCCTGGCCCTGAGTGAAGACAAGGTCCTTGACCGGCACGCTGCCGTAGGTGGCGAATGCGGCGCCGTGGGCCTTCTGGCAGATGCGGCAGTGGCAGTGCGACACGGCCTTGGGGCTGGACCGCAGTTCATAGGCGATGGCGCCGCACAGGCAGCTGCCGGTCAGGGCAAGAGGGGGGCTATCCGGGGCATTGCTCATGGTCAGTCGGGCGCAAAAAAGGCGCATGCAATTGTGCATGCGCCCCAATGCCGCGACAGGGATGCGCGGCAACCCCAGGAGTCATCCGTTTCGTCAGTCGCCGATGACCTGCAGCCCGCTGCCGTCCCCATGCGCCTGCAGGCACATTCTTCCGAGATCGTTGAGAAAGCGCAGCACGGGCATCTCGCCCACGCAGGCGGGGATGGCGGCCATGATGTCGTTGTGCAGTTCCAGCAACTGGTCGGAGGCCACGAACATGGCGGCGGATTCGCCGTAGTAGTGCCGCCAGAAGTCCTGCAGCAGGCCGTGGCGGGCCTTGCCTACGACCAGCGGATAGCCGTTTTCCCAGACCTGTGCGTCCATGGAAAGGCTGGCCAGGCCAGGGTCAACAGGCCGCGCGCTGGCGGGGATCAACAGTACACGTCGCATGTCCATGCTCATTTGCGTCTTCCAGGTGCGCCAGTGGACTCGGGCAACCCGGTCCGGGAGGAGGGTGAGAGGGTTCGCACCGCAGGCGGCAAGAACCGGTTCCCACTTTATTCACGTGTGCACAACAAGAAAATTACAGCTGATTACATGCGGCGAGCGATGCGCCGTGTGCCTGCCGTTCTCCGTTGCAGTTCGCCATTCAGGCGCTGCGCGCCCCGCCTTCGATCTCGAACGGAAAGTCCCCGAAGCGCAGGCTGCCGCGCCGCCGCTCCACCAGGGCGGGCGAGGCAGCGCATTCGGGCAGGGCGCTGAGGATCTGGTGCTTGGCGCGGAAGATCTGGATGTTCACGTACGAGGGCTCCACGCCCAGCATGCGTGAGAGTGCATCCAGTTCTATCCAGCCCTGGCTTGCGGGGGCCAGGCCTTTTTCTGCGTCCTGCTGGCGCACGCGGGCCAGGGTGACCAGGGTGTAGTGGTGTATGCGTTCGCCCAGCGCAATGGGCTTGCCGTCGCTCATGACGGTCAGGCTGGCGTGCTCTTCGTTCTGGCTGACGGTGAAGCGAAAGGACACTTCCGGCGGCTTGGGCGCACGCGGGTCGAAGCTGCTTTCCCGCGTGGATTCCAGGTCGTCGCATTGCACGAATTCCCAGCTGCCTGCGGAGGTGTGGACCATGGCACCGTCCACCAGGGGCTCGGTGCCGTCGCCGGACTCCTGCAGCCAGCGGCCGTCCTCGAAGAAGACGTTGGCTTCGGGCTCCTGCGCGTCGGGCAGCAGGGTGCCGCGCGGGTTCAGGGCCAGGGGTCCGTCCTGGGGCAGTCCCGGGCCGGGGCTCAGGCAGGTGATGGGAGGTCCCAGGTCTTCCACGGTCCAGGCCGCTTCTGCGCCTTCGCCCATGCTGAGCTTGGCGCCCACCGCCAAAACGGTCCAGCGGCCGGCGACCAGGCGCACGCCGTTGAGCATGGTGCCGTTGCGGCTCTGGTCCACGATTTCCCAGGTCTGCCGGTTCCAGCGGAACAGTGCGTGGACCTGGGAGACGTCGGGCGCCTTCATGACGGTCTGGCAGACCGAGGGGTGGCGGCCGAAGGTATGCAGGGGCCGCAGCACGACGATGCGGCCGTCGAGTTGGTTACGAAAGAGGGCCATCGCCTCGAATTCTCCTTGGGGCTTGTGTGAACAGGGGGTGGGCTGGGGGCGCATTGGCCCGGAGCCGGCAGCCTGTTGCCAAGCTGAGAGAGTACATGCCCGCTGCGCGTTTCAGTTTGTCAAACGTACAGAGCCTGCGGATTCAGTTCGGATTCCTGCAGCGGCTGGCTGCGCCAGCCCAGGGCCACGGGTACGTTGCGCAGCCGTGGATTGCCCAGTTCCGGCCAGATATGGCACAGGCCGGGAATCACGACTTTGACGGTGTGCACAGGGATGTCGGGGCGTGAGTGGTCGTAGACGATGGTTTCCAGGCCCAGGCCGCGTGCGATGTCCACGCAGCGCGCAATGGCCTGGGCAATGTCTGGCGGCGTGGTGTCCGGCGTGTGCCCAGACAGTGGCGCAGGCTGTTGCGGCGGCGCATCGGCGCTGTCCGCAGGGTGCAGGAAGGCCTGCAGTGGCTCGGGCACGGCAAAGCTTTTGCCGGCCGCGATCAGCTGGCTGATTTCGGTGAGGGCGCGTTCGCAGGCCAGGGCGCGGTCCAGGCTGCAGCCAAAGCCCACGGCCCATTGGCCGGTCTGTGCATGGCAGCCCACGGAGACGACCACCGGTATGCCGAAGTCATGCGTGATGTCCAGCAGCCAGTACGACCATTGCGGGCCGCAGCTGCGGTCCAGTCGCTGGCGTGTGGCCTGGTCGATGCCTTGCAGCGCAATGGCGGGCCTGCGGATCTGGCCGTACCACCAGATGGCGGCGGCGTCGCGTTCCACCAGTTCCATGAAGCCTTGGAGGATGGCCTCTTCCCGCGTGTTGCCTGCGGCGCAGCCGTTGGAGGTCCAGCCCACGTGGTGCTGGCTTTGCGCGGGCGCATGGGCCAGGCAGAAGGCCAGCGGCAGGTAGCGGCGCGCATCGGCGGTCAGGGACCAGGCGGGAGCCCACCACAGGGGCTCGCCCTGGCCGGCGCTGGGGGCCACGGCATGCGGTGGCTTGTCGGTGGCAAAGCCGGCGGTTTGCCGCTCGCTGAAGCGGGCCAGTTCCGTGGGCGCGATGCAGGGCGCGTCCAGCTCGGCGGCGGGGGCGATGACTACGGCTTCGTCTCCCTGGTGGAAGGCGGCGTAGCGTTCCACCGCTTCGCACATGGCGCTGGCGCGGGCCTGCACGGCCGAGAGGCCCTTGCCCAGGCACAGCTGTGTTCCGGAGCCAGCCAGGCTGGTGCTGCCGGGGGCCGGTGTTCTGAAGATTTCGCTGCGGTAGACGGTGAGCGCTTCGTCTGTCTCGGCCGTCAGCGGCGTGACCCGGGCAATCACGCCGGTCAGCGGGCTGACGTGCTGTGACAGGCGCTGCACCGTGGTCTCGGCCGGCACGCTGCGCCAGCCGCCGTCGGCGCGCGCGGCATGCGTGCCTGGAACTGGCGCAATGCGTTCGCGCTGGCGCAGGGCCATCAGCCCTGGCGTGCCGCAGTGCGGGCATTGCGGGCGGGCGGCCACCGGGTGGGGCTGGTCAGGCTCCAGCGTCCACACGGTTTGCGCCGCATCGGTGTGCGCCAGCAGGCGCTGCACCGTAGGCAGCAGGGCCTGCAGCCGCGTGGTGATGAGGTCGGCGCCGGCGCGCACGGGCGGGCAGCGGTCGCTGTCCTGAGGCTGGCCGTGCTTGCCGCCGCGTGCGGGATGGTTGCGTTGCCAGCGGTGTGCGAGGCAATGCCAGCAGGCGGCTGCCTGGGGTTTGAAAAGCGGTCCCGCCATGGCCTGCTCGCCCGCAGGCCGCACCAGCAGCCAGGGCCGGCCTGCGGCACGCTGGTTGGCGTCAATGGCGCCCAGGCGCGGGTCCAGATAGTCGTCGCAGAAAACGATGGTGAGCGGGGCGGGGGCGGGTGCCTGCGTGGCAACGGCCCCGGCAACGGCCGCAGCCCAGCGGCAGGCGGCTGTGCTGTCCAGCGCTGCAGTCAGCATGACGATGTCGATCTGCTCCGATGCCTGCAGGCGCACGGGCGGGGCCGAGAAATCCGGTTGCAGATAACCGTGGCCGTTCAAGTCGCTGTGCAGCACCGGCTGGACCAGGCCCTGGCGCAGCAGGGCGCCCAGGGCGTGCAGCATCTGTGCAAGCGGCGCATCGGGCGCTGCGGCGCAGTGCTGCATGAGGCTGGTGCCGGCCTGCAGCGGGGCGTTCAGCGCCAGCACGGCGGCGGAGCCCAGGGCCAGGGTGTCGCGTTCGCTGGCCAGCAAAAGGCGGTCGCCCTGCTGCACGGGCGGCAGGAATTTCTCGTGCCAGCGAAAGGCTTGGGCGAACAGGTCCGGGGCCGTGGGCTCAGGCAAGAGACGGTGCTCCGAGTTCAAGGCGGACGACGGCATAGGGGTGCTGGCCGGTGGTGGCGTGGAAGGCGGTCTCGAACAGCTGGTGCTGCTGCGAGAAGCGGGCATACAGGTGCTCTTGCAGGCTGATGCGGATGGCGGGGTGGATGCGCTCTATCTGCGCGCCGTCCGTAAAGCCGGAGACGACGGGCAGGCGCATTCCGCCCACCTGCATGGGCAGCCGTGCAAGGGCCGGGTGCACATGGTCGAGCACGACGGTGCACGGCGGGCTGCCGGGCGCGGCAAAGCGCTGGGCCAGCTGCTGCAGCATGGCCTCCAGCGCAGCCTGGGGAAGATAGGGGCAGACGCCTTCCAGCAGCACCAGAACGGGCTGGTTGCCGGGCAGGGCGGCGGTGTCCAGCCAGGAGGTGTCGAGGATGGAGCAGGCGAGGTTGGTTTCAGGGCCTGCAATGTATTGCGCGCGCAGGGCGATGGCGTCGGGCAGGTCCACGTTCAGCCAGCGTGCGGTGCCGGCCTCGGGGGCCAGGCGGTTGCGCCGCGTGCACAGGCCTGCACCCAGCGCAATGCACAGGCCGGACGGATGGGCGGTCAGAAATTCGGTGGTGAGCCGGTCGAACAGCTGCGAGCGCAGCACCACGCTGCGTACAAAGGCGGGGTCGGCCGCATGGGCCTCGCTGGCCTGGGGCAGGGTGGCGGCAATGCGGCGCGCCTCGGGGTCGGAAAAAGGCGGCAGGTCCGGCAGTTCCGAGGAAGCTGCCGGACCTGCCGCCCGGGCACGTGCCGCCAGCGTCAGCAGCAAGGTGGCCGTGGCCCCTTGCAGCTGCGCCGGTGCCGTATCAGCAGGTGAAGGGGTAGGCGTCACCGGTGTTGTTGTAGGAGGTGAGGGCGATGGCCCACAGGTCCTGCTCGGCGGGTGCCACCGGGTAGTTCAGCACGATGCCGTTCTTGATGGCCGTGCCGTCTGCGCGCTGCAGGTTCCATTCGCCGCGTGCCGCATCCCAGGTGAAGGCCTGCTCGGTCTCGAAACGCACCTGGAAGTTGAACGGGTTGTTGTAGCCCAGCCATTGGCTCAGCACGGGGGCCTTGTCCTTGCCATCGTCACGCGTCAGCTCTGCGTGGAACTCGGGAGACTGCCAGGCCAGGGCGATGGCGCGCAGCACCACGCCGCCAAAGGCCAGCAGCGAGTCGGGGCCGCCGCCGGGGATGCCCAGGCCCGTGGGCAGGGCGGCCCTGAGCATGCCGTTGCTCGGTTCCTCGAACGAGGTGCTGACGCCCATGAAGTTGGGGAACAGCTGGTAGTAGGCGGCCAGCGCCTCGGAGGCGTGGGTCTGGGGCGCCTGGGGCAGGACGATGACGAATTCATCGTCAGGACCGATCCAGCCGGCCGTGAGCACGGGCTTCCATTCGGCGCGCTGGGTGGGGTCGTCGCTCAGGCGCAGCGACACATCGACCTGGGGCCACTGGGTCGGCAGGCTGAAGTCGCGGTGCAGCATGGGCTGGATGTCGCGCTGCCCCAGCAGATCACGGCGGTAGGCGTCATCCTGCCAGGAGCGGGCGATGGCCCGCAGGTAGGCAAGGCGGAATGCGAGCAACGGTTCAGTATTCTGCAGCTGGGTGGTCATGTGACTTCATCCTCGGTTCAAGAAAAATGCGCCTGGCCGGGCAGGGGCCCGGACAGGTGCACGGACAGTTCAGGCCGCAGCGCGGCCAGCTCACTCAGGCGCGCGGCCACGTCCGGCCTGGCGGGTGCCAGGGCCTGCGACAGGGCCAGCGCCTCGGTTTCGGTGCGGTACTTGCCGGCGGTGCGCGCAGTCCCTGCCGCCTGGGCCAGGCTGTCCTGCACGGCTGCGTGGTCGGCGCCCATGGCCAGCAGGAAGCGGGCCTTCTTCAGGTGCAGCTCGCTGCTGTGCAGCCGTTCGTCCAGTACGTCGGCCAGGCGCAGGCACTCGTCGATCTTGTCCAGGGCCTCGGCCCAGCGCCCGCTGGCCGCCAGCATTTCAGCGACGAAGGAGCGGTAGTAGGTCTGGCAGTAGCGGCAGCCCATGTCCCAGAGCAGCTGCGCCGTGCCGCTGGCGCGTTCAATGCCCTCGGCGCTGGCGCTGCCTGCGCTGTCACCCAGCGCCCAGCAGCGGATGATGTCCGCATAGCCCGAGAACGCGGGCAGGCCGTAGCGGGCCGTGATGTCCAGCAGCTCGCCCGTGGTGGCCAAGGCGCTTTCCTTGTCGCCACGTGCCTGGTGGACCAGGGCCTGGTAGAGCAGGGCCATGCTCAGGGAGGGGATGTGCGAGACCTCGTGCGCCAGGCGCACGGCGTCGTTCGCATCGGCCAGCGCGGCCTGGTCGAAGCCGGCGAACCAGCGCACCAGGGCGCGCCCGCAGGTGGCCCAGACGCGCGTGTCGAAGCCGAACTCGGCCGCATGGTGGGCATGGGCCACGGGGTCGTAGCGGGTGATGGCGTCGGTCAGCGCTTCTTCGGCCTGCTCGAATCGGCCGTCGGAGTAGTGGGCCAGGCCCAGGTAGGTCTGCGCGGCCACCAGCACGCCCGTGTCCTGCTGGCGAACGGCCTGCTCCAGCAGGCGGTGGCTGAGCTGGCGCACTTCCTCGCGGTTACTGGCCACGTGGTGGTAGGTGATCAGCATCCACAGGTGCTGCACCTGCTTGTAGTCGGCCACCGCATTGGCGCCGGGGCCGGCCAGCAGCTCCTGCGACAGCGCGATGCTTTCCACCACCTGGGCATGGGCCCAGCCGTGCTTGTTCATCAGCGCCTGGGTCACGTAGCTGTTGACGTCCAGCCGCGCCTCGCGCTGGGCCACGCCCTGGAGCTGGTGCAGCCAGTCGTCGATGTGGCGCGCGTAGGCAATGGTTTCATCGTTGAGCGAGCGCAGCTGCGTGATGCGCAACTGCCGTACCGCAAGCGCCACGGCCTGGGCATGGTCGCCCGCGTCTGCCCAGTGCTGGGCCACGCCTGCGGGTTCTGCGGCAACGCGCTGGGGCTGGTGCTGCATCAGGGCCAGGGCCACGTCGCGGTGCAGCAGCCGGCGCTGCGATGCCAGCATGCATTCGTAGGCCGTGTCGCGGATCAGCGCGTGGCGGAACATGAAGGCGCCGGCGCCCGCACGTTCATCGGCAATGACCAGGCCGGCCTGGCCCAGTTGCGCCAGTTCCTGTTCGACCTCACCTTGCGGGCGTTCCACGCAGGCGCACAGCAGGCCGAAGTCGAAGTGCCGGCCCATGGTGGCGGCCAGTTGCAGCAGCGGCTTGAGCGGGCCGATGCGGTCAAACCGGCTGACCAGCGAGTCGCGCAGGGTCAGCGGAATGGCGGCCGGCAGCCCGGCATGGCGAAAGTCCCAGACGCCGTCCTGCTCCACCAGGTGGGCGTCCAGCAGCATGCGCGCCATTTCCTGGATGAACAGCGGCACGCCGTCGGTGCGCTCCACCACGTGGCGGATCACGGCGGGGCTGAGCCTGCGCGGCGCCAGCGTCTGGCGGGCCAGCTCGGTGGCCTGCGCGTCTTCCAGGCGCCGCACGTCCACGCACTCGGCCTGCAGGCCTTCGGGCGGCTGCCACTGCGGCCGCGCCGTCAGCACCAGCAGCACGCGCCGCCCGGGCAGGCGCGATACCAGTTGCTCCAGCAGTTCGATGCTGGTGGGGTCGGCCCAGTGCACGTCCTCGACGACCAGCAGCAAGGGCTCGGCTTCGGACATGTGCAGCAGCCATTGCGCGGTGGACTGCAGCAGCAGCGCCCTTTGCATGACGGCGGAGATGCGGCTGGGCTCGCAGTCGCCCAGGGGCAGCGAGAGCCAGGCGCACAGAATGGGCAGGGCGGCCTCGGCATCGCAGCCTGCGGCGCGCAGGGCTTCGCGCATCTGCTCGCGGTGGTCCTGCGGGGGATCGGCCGCCTCCAGCCGCTGCCGTATCAGGCCCAGGAAAGGGGTCAGCGCGGTGTTGCGGTGCTCGGGCTGGCATTGCAGCACCACGGTGTTCGCGCCCTGTGTCCTGGCGTGGACGAGCAGCATGTCGGCCAGGCAGGATTTGCCGATGCCCGGCTCGCCGCGAATCCACAGCGCATTGCCCCCGGCTTCGCGGGCCCGCGCCCATGCGTCGTTCAGGCGCTGCAGTTCGGGTTCGCGGCCTATGCACTGCAAGGCCGCATCGGACACAGGCCCTGGCAGTGGCTCGGCTGGCTGTTCCAGCTCCAGGCGATAGGTCTGCATGCCCGTGGGCTGGCCGGGCAGGCGCAGGCTGCCGGCTTTCTCGAAGCGCGCATGGCGGGCCAGCAGGCGATGGCTGCTTTCGCTGGCCAGCAGGGTGCCCGCATCGGCGATGGCCTCCAGCCGCATGGCCACGTTGACGGCATGGCCCGAGGGCGCTTCGCCGCCGACCACCACGGCCATGCCGGTGTGCAGGCCCATGCGGATTCCCAGGTGCAGTCCGTGGACCTGCTCGATGGCGGCCGCGCGGCTGCGGCTGAGCGTCAGCAGCTCCTGCGCCGTCATGCCGGCCTGGCGGGCATCGGTGTCGCTGGTGTGCGGGTAGCCGAAGAGCACCAGCATGCGGTCGCCCAGCGTGCCCGCCAGCATGCCTCCGCGCCGGGTGGCAACGTCGGAGAACAGCGTGAGTTCCTCGCGCTGCAGCAGTTCGATGTCTTCGATGTTCAGCCCCTGCGAGGGCTGGCCTGCGGTGCGTGCCGCGCTGTCCATGCCGTGGATGTCGCTGCCCGGCCACAGGGAGACGCTGCAGCACAGCACGGTGAGCTGGCGCACTTCGGAGAACACGCGTGTGGTGGCCACGGTGCGTGTCAGGTCCGCCTGCTGCACCTGGGCGGCTGCGGGCAACTGGCCCACCAGATCGTCCAGCCGCACGCGCATGAGGTCCCTGAGCAGGGCCGCCGCCGAGTCGCTGCGCTCCGCGGGCCGCTTCTTGAGCGCCTTGCGCAGCAAGGTGGCGATGGGGTGGGTGGAGATGGCCGGCGGCAGCTGCACTTCCTGCGGGCTGAGCTGGCGGTGCACGATCTCGGCCACCGAGGCGCCCTGCACGGCGGGCGTGCCCGTCAGGCATTCGAGGAACATCAGTCCCCAGGCATACAGGTCGGTGCGGGCGCTGGGCGGCTCGCCGCGCAGCTGCTCGGGCGCGCTGTAGGCGGGCGTGCCCAGGCATTCGTCGCCCATGGTGAGCTGCGAGACCTGCGGGCCGGCAAACTGCGGAATGACGGTGCCGATGCCGAAGTCCAGCACCATGGCGTGCCGCACCGCGCCCGTGGAGGTGACCATCACGTTGTCGGGCTTGAGGTCGCGGTGCACGATGCCGGCGGCATGCGCGCAGTCCAGCGCATCGAGCACCTCGGCCATGAGGCGGCCGGCCTCGGCGGCAGTCAGCACGCCCTGGCGGCGGATCAGGCTTTTGAGGGTCTCGCCCGGCACATATTCGAAGACGCCGTAGACGCAGTCGCCTTGCTCGCCCTTGTCCAGCAACTGGACGATGTGCGGATGGTGCAGGGACGCGCACAGCATGGTCTCGCGGTGGAAGCGCTCCACCTGGCGGCCGCCTTCCTGCAGCCTGACGACCTTGATGGCCACCGATGCACCCGTGCGCCGGTGGCGCGCGCGGTAGACGGTGCCGTAGCCACCCGATCCCAAGGTTTCCAGCAGTTCGTAATCGGGTATTTCCAGGGGGGCTGGCGCCACCGGGGTCACCGCAGCTTGCGTGGGGTTGGTGATGGCATCGTGCATTTCAGCCTCGGTTGGGGGTCCTCCTGGAGGGTATCCAGTCGTCCATTTGTCATACGGCAGACCGTGCTTTTGATACCGTTCGTTACTATAGCGTACGTCCGAATGCAATTGACTGTTTTTGCCTACGTGCTTGCCTATGGTTGCCGTCGCCGTGGCGTCCGGCGCTCAGTCCAGTTGCAGCAGTGCGCTGACGGCGGTCTGCAGCATGTCCACCAGCTCGGGGTCCATGTAGCGGTACTCATCAGGGATATCGAGCACATGCAGGCGCTTTTGCGCCAGCAGCCGGCCGAAATCGGCCTTGAGGCGGGACTGGTGCCTTTCCTCCATCACGAGAATCACGTCGGCCCAGGCCACATCGTCGGCCGACACGCGGTGGCGGGCGCCCGCACTGGTGCCGCCCGAGCGCACCAGCAGGGCAGGGTGCCTGCGCCAGACCTGCTCTGCCGTGGGGCTGCGCCACTGGTTGCGGCTGCAGACGAAGAGGACCTTGAGGCGGTTGTCATTGCGGGGCATGTTGGAAAGAGGCGTTGGTCTTTGAATGCAAGTGCTCTCAGGCCCAGCTGGCCGCATTGCGCAGCCGTATGCCGCTGGCATGCAGCGAGCTATCCCAAACGCCGCGCAGCGGCTGCAGCGAATCGACGATGCGCAGCTCGGTGCCGCATTCCGCTAGCGCTTGCGGCAGATCGACCAGCAGGTCCCGGCACAGGGGCTGCACGGCCTGCCGGCTGACGTACATGCCGGCGTCCTCCAGACTTTCAAACGTATCGGCTGGCAGCTCGTACCGGTGTATCCGGGCCGCTTGCAGGCGCGCAGCCCAGGCGGTCTCCACATAGGCCACGGCCAGCGCTCCATCGGGCAGGGCGTTCAGCCATTGGGCCCTGTCTTCGCTGGTGCTGTGCTCGTGCGGCCATATGACGATGCGCGGGCATTCGCGCGGAAACAGGTACAGCCGCTGATGCGTCTGGGCGATGGCCCACACCAGGGGGCCGTTGAGCCACTCCTGCCCCTGGCGGCGGGGTGCCGCCTTCAGGACCGGGCGGGGCTGGAATTGCCGGATATCTCCGTCTTCGCTGAAGTGAAAAAGCTGCATGGCGCGCAGTGTAGGGCGCCGCGGTTTGCAGGTGCTGCGCCATCGCCTATGATGCGCGGCACCTGTGAATAATCACAGCTACTTGCAACCCACGGAAAGGTCCACGCACCATGAACGGTCATTGTCTTTGCGGCGCAGTCAGCTTTGTCTCTTCCCAGGCCCGGGAAATCGGGGCCTGCCACTGTGGGTACTGCCGGCGCTGGGGCGGCGGCCCCATGCTGGCGGTGCATTGCGGGCCCGATGTGAAGTTCGAGGGCGGCGAGCACATCGGCACCTATGCCTCCTCCGAATGGGCCGAGCGCGCCTTCTGCAGGCAGTGCGGCACGCACCTGTATTACCGGCTGCACGCCACGGGCGAGTACTTCGTGCCGGCCGGCGCCTTCGAGTCGCAGGACTTCGAGCTGGCCACGCAGATCTACATCGACAAGAAGCCCGGCTACTACGACTTCGCCAACCAGACGCCGACCATGACCGAGGCCGAGGTCATCGCCCAATACGCGCCCCCGCAGGAATGAGGCACAGCACCATGCCCCTGCACGATGACTCCAGCGGCCTGGCAATGGAGCCTGCCGCACGGCCCGGCGATCCGCTCGACCGGGTCGATACACCCAGCCTGGCGCTGGACCTGACGGCCTTCGACGCCAACCTGCGCATCATGCAGGACTGGGCCGACCGCCACGGCGTGGCGCTGCGCCCGCATGCCAAGGCGCACAAGTGCCCCCAGATCGCGCTGCGCCAGCTGGCGCTGGGTGCGCGCGGCATCTGCTGCCAGAAGGTGAGCGAGGCCGTGCCCTTTGTGGCGGCCGGCGTGCGCGACATCCTGATCAGCAACGAGGTGGTGGGACCCGCCAAGCACGCGCTGCTGGCCCGGCTGGCGCGCAGTGCGCGCATGGCCGTGTGCGTGGACAACGCGGCCAACCTGGTGCAGTTGTCCGAGGCCATGTCGCAGGCGGGCGTGGAGATCGACGTGCTGGTGGAGGTGGACGTGGGCCAGGGCCGCTGCGGCGTCACGGGTGCCGAGGCCGTGCTGGCCCTGGCGCGGCAGGCGCACGACCTGCCGGGCGTGAATTTCGCGGGCCTGCAGGCCTACCACGGCGCGGTGCAGCACCGGCGCAGCCGCGAAGAGCGTGCGCAGGTCTGCCGGGAGGCGGCGCGCCAGGCGGCGGCATGCGCGCAACTGCTGCGCGACAACGGCATGGCCTGCCACACCATCACGGGTGGCGGCACGGGCAGCGTGGAGTTCGACGCGGCCAGCGGCGTCTACACCGAGCTGCAGCCGGGCTCCTATGCCTTCATGGATGGTGACTACGGCGCCAACGAGTGGGACGGGACGCTGGCCTTTCGCAGCAGCCTGTTCCTGCTGTCCACGGTGATGAGCACGCCCGCGCCGGACCGCGTCATCCTGGACGTGGGCCTGAAGTCCACTTCGGCCGAATGCGGGCCGCCTGCCGTGTACGGCACGCCGGGCCTGCGCTGCGTGGCCATCAACGACGAGCACAGCGTGGTGCGCGTGGAGCCGGGCGCCCAGGCGCCCGCCCTGGGCAGCGTGCTGCAGTTGCTGCCCTCCCACGTGGACCCGACATTCAACCTGCACGACGAGCTGGTGGTGCTGCACGACGGCGTGGTGCACGCGCTGTGGCCGATTGCGGCGAGCGGGCTGTCGCGCTGAAGGCGGCATGAAAGAAGCCGCCGGCCTTGCGGCGCGGCGGCTTTTTCGCGTCTGCGGCCCGCTGTGGCTTACAGCTCGATCTTGGCGCGGCGGATCACGTCGCCAAAGCGCTTGTTCTCTTCGACGATGAAGGCCTTGAACTCTTCGGGCGTGGGGAAGTAGTTCTCGTAGCCGAAGGTCTGGAACTTGGGCTGGATGTCGGGCTCGCGCAGGACTTTCATGGTGTCCTGGCGGATCTTCTCGACCACGGCCGGTGGCGTGGACTTGGAGACGGCAAAGGCATTCCAGCCGGTGACCACGGCATCGGCCGGGCCGCCCGATTCGGCCACGGTGGGCACGTCTTCATAGCCCTTGAGGCGGTGGGGTGCCAGCACGGCCAGGAAGCGCAGCTTGCCCGAACGCATCAGCGGGCCGGCCGTGCCCGAGGAGCCCAGCGCAAAGGCCAGCTCGCCCGTGGCCACGCTGGTGTACAGCTGGCTGGTTTCCTTGTAGATGACGTGTTCCATCTTGGTGCCCGTCAGCGACTCCAGCAGGGCCGAGCCCAGGTGCACCGGGTTGCCCACGGACCACGAGCCGTAGTTGAGCTTGCCTGGGCGCGCCTTGGCGTCGGCAATCAGGTCGGCCACGGTCTTGTAGGGGCTGTTGACCGGCACGCAGACGAAGAAGAAGGTGCGAAACAGCGGCAGGACGACCTCGAAGTCCTTGTCGATGTTGTAGGGCAGCTTCTTGAACAGGTGGGGATAGGCGGCCAGGTGGACGTTGTCCAGCTGGATGATGTCCGTGCCGTCGGTGGCGCCGCGCTTGAAGGCCTCGATGGCGATGAAGCCGTTGCCGCCGGGGCGGTTTTCCACGATGACGGGCTGGTTCCACAGGCGCGCCAGCTTGTCGGCCACCAGGCGCGAGGTGCCGTCCGGCCCGCCGCCCACGGGGAACGGATTGATGATGCGCACCTGCTTGGTGGGCCAGTTGGCGGCGGCACCCGACTGGGCACGCGCGGGCGCCAGCGCGCCCAGGGCCAGGGCGCCAAGGGCGAGGCCCGCCTGGCGGCGATTGATGCTGAAGGCGCTGTCTTTCATGGTTTGTCTCCGAGTCGCTGTTGGGCTTGCTGGGTGGCTTGACCCTATGCCGGGAATGCACGGGCCGCTCTTGTTTTTTACGCTCTCTTGCGGGAGCGGCTGGATCATCCAGTCGCCGCATTGTGTCAGTTCGCTGCAAAGCACCTAGCCATGGCTGCCGCTAGCAGCTATAGCAAAATGGCATAAGTGAGGAGACGATAGAACATGAATTTGCAGCAGATAGAGACCTTTGTGCATGTGGCCGAGACCGGCAGCTTCAGCAAGGCGGCCGTGCTGCTGGAGACGGCCCAGCCCGCACTGAGCCGCCAGGTGCGGGCGCTGGAGACCGAGCTGCGCGAAACCCTGCTGATCCGCACCGGCCGCGGCGTGACGCTGACCGACGCGGGCCGCCGCCTGCTGGAGCACGGCCACGCCATCATGCAGCGCGTGGCGCTGGCCAAGGAGGATCTGGGCAGCCAGCGCGACGAGCCCGTGGGCCGCATCGTGGTGGGCCTGCCGCCCAGCCTGGCGCGGCGCCTGACGCTGCCGCTGATCGACCTGTTCAGCAAGGACATGCCCAAGGCCCGCCTGGCCGTGGTCGAGGGCTTTTCCATGAACATTGCCGAATGGCTGACTTCGGGCCGCATGGACCTGGGCCTGGTCTACACGCCCGAGCCGCATCCGCACATCGAGGTCACGCCCGTGCTGGAGGAGCGCCTGTGCCTGATCGGCCCGGCGCGCACCCTGGGCGGGCGCAGCGGCGTGCGCTTTGACGAGCTGTCGCAGTTTCCGTTGATCATGCCGCAGCACGGCCAGATCTTCCGCAAGCTGATGGAAGCGCAGGCCACGCTGTCCCAGGTCAAGCTCAACGTGGTCTGGGAAGTGTCCAGCGTGCCGGCCATCCTGGACCTGGTGCGCGGCGGCTACGGCTACGCCGCGCTGACCGACAGCGCCATGCGCAGCCACCTGACCGATGCCGAGCTGGTGGGCATTCCCATCGAGTCGCCCCATGTGGTGAGCACGCTGTGCCTGGCGCAGTCGGCCAAGAAAAAGGCCACGCCGCTGATCCGAAAGACCTCGCTGGCCCTGCGCGAACTGAGCCAGCAGGTGTGCGCGCCGCTCTGAGCGGCTGCAGCGAAAGCGGCAGGTCGCAGGTCAGCAGGCCTCAGAGCAGCGGCCGCAGCTCCCGCGCCGCCTCCTGCAGCAGCGGCAGCAGCTCGGCCGCCATGTCGGCGGGCGCCATGCGCTGGGGCGAGGTCACGATGTTGAGAGCGGCCACCGTGCGGCCCTCCATGTTGCGCAGCGGCACGGCCAGGGCCTGCACGGCCAGCTCATGCTCTTCCAGGGCCAGGCAGAAATCCTGGCGGCGCACTTCGTCCAGCACGCCTTCGAGCGCTGCGCTGTCCGTCACCGTGTGGGCGGTCAGGCGCCGCAGATCGTGCGATGCCAGCCATTGCCTGAGCTCGGCCGCAGGTAGCGCGGCCAGCAGCACGCGGCCCGTGGAGGTGGCATGGGCGGGCAGGCGGCTGCCCAGGTGCAGGCCGTGGGCCATGAGGCGCTGGCCGCGCTCGTGCAGGGCGCTGCGCGCGACGATGACCACCTCGTGGCCATCGCGCACCACGCAGGAAAACGACAGCTGGGTCTGCGCCGCCAGCCGGTAGAGCACGGGCTGGACGATGCGCGGCAGCCGCGCCGAGGCCAGGTAGCTGCCCGACAGCCGCAGCACCTTGGGCGCCAGCCAGAAATGGCTGCCGTCCGTCTCCAGGTAACCCAGGTGCGTCAAGGTCAGCAGATGGCGGCGCGCGGCCGTGCGCGTGATGCCCGAGCGCTCGGCCGCCATGGTGGCGTTCAGGCGCTGTCGCTCGGTGTCGAAGCTCTCCAGCACGGCCAGGCCCTTGGCCAGTCCGGCGATGAAGTCATCCGGGTCGATGGGAAAGGGCTGGTTCATGGGCGGGGAGGGCG
>NZ_JACVUR010000073.1:0-17781 GCF_016516495.1 Delftia sp. S65 | reverse complement strand
CAACTCGCAGATCGTCATCTTCCAGAAGAACGTTGCCAGCGATTTCGAGGAGCTGGCCGTGGCGTGGCGGGTCATCAAGTACTGCGGCCAGGGCGACAACCACCCGTTCACCTTCCCGCTGGGCCTGCAGGTCGGTGCCAGCGACAGCTATGGCAACCACACGCCCCAGCTGGAGGCGCAGTTCGGCCAGCAGTTCCAGCTGTCCCTGAGCAGCAGCGGCGATCGCCTGGCGCCCGCAGGCTATGGCGCAAGCTCCAACGAAGTGCAGGTGCTCAACTCGCTGCCCCGGGGCGCCATCAATGCCAGTTGCTACAAGGACGGCCGGCTGCTGGCCGTCAAGACCGCGATTGCCCCCCAGCAAAAGGCCGTGTTCGAATTCAAGCCCACCATCTGGATCGGGGTGGTCTCGCAGATCGAGCAGGGCCAGGTCATGAACTCGGCCATCCTGGGCGACATCAACACCGAGATCTCCCTGCTGGGCATCTCGCGCGCCGACATCGTGATGCGAGGCGGCGGTGCGGGCGCCGGGTCCACGCCGTTCTCGTTCACGCTGGAGAATGTCGTGATGTGCTGAGGCCTGCCCCGCACCCCCGACTGGGGGGCAGGCATATCGGATGACGACTCCGTGACAGTTGTCACACCTCTGTCATGGGGGCGGCCAAGAATCCCGCACTTGTCCGGCCCGCGCAGGCCACTCCCCGCAGGTGCCCCACCCATCCATGACTGACGCAGCCTCCCCCCTGGCCCAGGCCAATGAAGACGCAGGCCTGATCTGCGGCTGGCGGTTTTTCTGCGACACGCAGCGGCGTGTGGAGGCCATGACGGCGCAGTCGGCCGCGCAGTGGCTGGGCGCAGAGCGTCCGCTCACCGAGCCGGGCCGGCGCGACTTCCTGTGGCTGCACTTCAACCTGGCCAATACCCAGTCCCTGCGCTGGCTGCAGCGCCACGCCGCGCTGCCCGAAGTCTTCTACACCACGCTGCGCGAGGGCCTGGCCTCCACGCGCATCGAGCGCTCCGATGACTCCCTGGTCGCCGTGCTCAACGATGTGAATTTCGAGTTCAACTTCGAGTCGGCCGACATCGCCACGCTGTGGATCTGCCTGGACGAGCGCCTGGTCGTCACCGCGCGCACCCAGCCGCTGCGCTCGGTCGATGCGCTGCGTGCCGGCGTGCGCCAGGGCGACAGCCCCGCCAGCACGGCCGAGCTGCTGGAACACCTGATGCGCACCCAGGCCGACGTGCTGGTCAAGGTGGTGCGCGAGACCACGGCGCGCGTGGACGACATCGAGGACGCCATCATCGCGCAGCGCTACCACCATCCGCGCGCCCACCTGGGCCGGCTGCGCCGGCTGCTGGTGCGCCTGCAGCGCCTGCTGGCGCCCGAGCCGGCCGCGCTGTTCCGCCTGCTGCAGCAGCCCCCCGCCTGGATGGGCGAGGACGACCGCCGCGGCCTGGCCGCCGCCAGCGAGGAGTTCTCGCTCATGCTGCGCGACATGCAGACCCTGCAGGACCGCATCAAGCTGCTGCAGGAAGAAGTGGCTGCCGCCGTGAACGAGGACAACAGCAACAGCCTCTTCGTGCTGACCGTGGTCACCGTGCTGGCCCTGCCCATCAACATCCTGGCCGGCCTGTTCGGCATGAACGTGGGCGGCATACCGCTGGCAGAGCACGAGCACGGCTTCTGGATCGTGGTGTCCATCGTGATCGCCTTCACCGTCATCGCCGCCTGGCTGGCGTTTCGCAAGAAGCGGTACAGGGATTAGGGGACGTGTCAGGGAATCTTGCAGAAGAACTCGCAAAATATCTCGCACCAAACGGATTTCATCTATATAAATCAGCTGCTTATATAGGTGATCAATGTCGCAAGAATTCCTGCTATACGACCATCCTGCCCAGATGGAGCCGCTGCTGCCGGGGGAACACAAGCTGGGCCCTTTGCTGGAGCTCTCCCATGACCTGATCAGGTTGGGTGAGCGGCTGGCCGGCCGCTACCGACCAGACACATTGCCAGGCCTGCGCCGGCTGCTTCGGGCCATGAACTCGTATTACTCGAACAGGATCGAGGGGCAGCACACCTTTCCGCTGGATATCGAGCGCGCCCTGCACAACGACTATGCGCAGGACGAAGACCAGGCCCGCCGTCAACGGTTGGCGCTGGCGCACATGGCCACTGAAGAGCAACTGGAGTACAGGTCCACGCAATGGACGAATGCGCAGGTCTGGACCCCCCAGATGCTGGCCGATATCCACCAGGATCTCTTCGCCCGTCTGCCCCAGGCCGATTTGGAGGCCGGCGCCCTTGGCGACGATGCCATCGAGCCGGGTCGATGGCGCACGCGGGAGGTTAGCGTGGGCAGGCATGCGGCGCCTGCAGCGGGGCAGTTGCCATTTTTTCTGGACCGCTGGTCGAGCTTCTACTCCGGCGTGCGCCGTGGCGAGTTGCAGTTGGTGGCCATGGCCGCTGCGCACCAGCGCCTGGCCTGGATCCATCCGTTCCGGGACGGCAACGGGCGCGTGGCCCGGCTGCATTCACATCTCGTACTAACCCACATGGGCCTGAGCAATGGTCTGTGGTCCCCCCTGAGGGGGTTCGCACGGTCGCAGGAGCGCTATTACGCCTTGCTTGCCGCCGCAGACGAGCCGCGCCGTGGTGACCTTGATGGCCGTGGCAATCTGACCGAACTGGGGTTGATCGACTGGATCGCATACGTGCTGGAACTGTGCATGGACCAAGTGAGCTTCATGGAGGGACTTCTGTCGCTGGACGGCATGAAGGAACGCATGGCGGCATGCCTTGCCTATGAGGAACGGGTGGTGCGCCAAGGCGTGCGCAGCGAGGCATTGCGCGCATTGCACTATCTTTTTGCGGCCCAGGCGGAGATGGATCGGGCCGACTTCAAGGCCATGCTGGGGTTGGGTGACCGGCTGGCCACCGCCCAGGTATCGGCACTGCTCAAGCGCGGCCTGCTGGAGACGGATTCACCGTATGGAAGAGTGCGCCTGGGCGTGCCGCTGCACGCCCTGCGTTTTTACTTCCCCCGCCTCTGGCCGGAAGCGGAGGCTGATTCGCTGTAGACGGCTCCTCTCAGGCCGCCACAGCCCTCGCCCCGAACGCCACCGCCCGCAACTTGCCCAGCAGCGGCCACACCAGCATCAGCAGGGCCAGCGTGGTGATGGTGCCCGACAGGCCGTTGTGCCAGAAGATGCCCAGCTCGCCCTGGCTGGAGAGCATGCTCTGGCGGAAGGCGTCTTCCATGCGGTCGCCCAGCACGATGGCCAAGACCATGGGCGCCAGCGGATAGTCCAGCTTCTTGAAGACATAGCCGACCACGCCGAAGACCAGCATGAGCCAGATGTCGGTGGCATTGCCGTGGACGGTGAAGGCGCCGATGGCGCAGACCATGAGGATCATGGGCGCGACGATGGAAAACGGCACGCGCAGGATGGCGGCGAACAGCGGCACGGTGGCCATGACGATGACCAGGCCGGCGATGTTGCCCAGGTACATGCTGGCGATCAGTCCCCAGACGAAGTCCTTTTGCTCGGTGAACAGCAGCGGGCCGGGCTGCAGGCCCCAGATCATCAGCCCGCCCAGCAGCACGGCCGCCGTGGCCGAGCCCGGAATGCCCAGGGCCAGCATGGGCAGCAGGGCCGAGGTGCCGGCCGCGTGGGCGGCGGTCTCGGGGGCGAGCACGCCTTCGGGGTTGCCCTTGCCGAAGCTGTCGGGGTCGCGCGAGAACTTCTTGGCCAGCCCGTAGCCCATGAAGCTGGCCGCCACGGCGCCGCCCGGCGTCACGCCCATCCAGCAGCCCACCAGGGCCGAGCGCAGCATGGTCAGCCAGTAGCGCGGCAGCTGGGCCCAGGTCCTGAACACCACCTTGAGGTCGATGGAGGCCTTCTTGCCCTTGAAGGCCAGGCCTTCCTCGATGGTCATCAGGATCTCGCTGATGCCGAACAGGCCGATCACCACCACCAGGAAATCAAAGCCGCGCAGCAGCTCGGTGGAGCCGAAGGTCATGCGCAGGTCGCCCGAGATGGTGTCCATGCCCACGGCCGCCAGCAGCAGGCCCACGGCCATGGCGGCCACGATCTTGGCCTTGGGCTCCTTGCCCATGCCGATGAAGGAGCAGAACGTCAGGAAGAAGACCGCAAAGAACTCCGGAGGCCCGAACTGCAGCGCGAACGAGGCCACGACCGGCGCCAGGAAGGTGATCAGCATCACGCCCGAGATGGCGCCGATGAACGAGCCCGTGAAGGCCGTGGTCAGCGCGGCCCCGGCGTGGCCCTGCTGGGCCATGGGATAGCCGTCGAAGGTGGTGGCCACCGACCAGGCCTCGCCCGGGATGTTGAACAGCACCGAGGTGATGGCGCCGCCGAACAGCGCCCCCCAGTAGATGCACGACAGCAGGATGATGGCCGAGGTCGGCGACATGCCGAAGGTCAGCGGCAGCAGGATGGCCACGCCGTTGGGGCCACCCAGGCCCGGCAGCACGCCGACCACGATGCCCAGCAGGATGCCCGTGAGCATCAGCCCCGTGTTCTGCCAGGTGGTGACGGCCGCGAAGCCGTGCGCAAGGTATTGGAGTTCGTCCATGGTGTTGCTCCGTGGCGGCGACAGGGGTCAATAGCCGAGCCAGGCTTCAAGCGGACCCTTGGGCAGGGGCACCTTGAACTGGATCTCGAAGACGTAGAACAGCAGCACGCTGGTGAAGCCCGACAGCGCCATGGCCTTCCACCAGGGATAGCGGCCCGCAAACACCATGAAGCCCGTGATGAACAGCACCGAGGCCGCGTAGATGCCCAGCGGCGCGATCACGGCGATGTAGGCCGTCAGCGGCAGCAGCACCTGTGCCACGCGCTTGAGCTGCAGCCAGCTGGCGAACTGCTCCTGGCTGCGGTTGCGCAGCGCCTGCACGAAGACGGCGATGGCGCAGATGCCCAGCACGGCGCCCACGCGCAGCGGGAAGTAGCCGGCCTGCGGGCCGGTGTCGCTCCAGCCCGCGCCAATGCGCTGGTTGTCCCAGACCACGAGCACGGCCAGCGCCAGCAGCACGGCGGCCACGCCGTACTCCACATGGCGGCGGGACAGGCCGGGGGCCTGGGCTTCGGTGGCGGGGATGGATTCGGTGGCCGCACTGGCGGGCTGGGCCGGGGTTGCTGCTGCCGCTGCTGCTGCTGCTGCTGCTGAATTGGAGGAGGGCGGGGCAAGGTGGATGGCGGTGTCCATGGCGCGGCTCCTCACTTGGCGGCAGCGGCCACGCTGGCCGACAGGAAACCGGCCTTCTTCATGATGTCGAGGTGGCGCGTCTCGTCCTTGGCCAGGAAGTCCACGAAGGCCTGCCCCGTCATGTACTCGGGCTTGAGCGCGTTTTTCTCCAGGTACTCCTTCCACTCGGGCGTGGCCACCACCTTGTGCATCACGCCCGCATAGAACTGCGCCTGCTCGGGCGTGGTGCCGGGCGGCAGGAAGAAGCCACGCAGCATGGTGTATTGCACATCCAGGCCCTGCTCCCTGCAGGTGGGGATGTCCGACAGCGCCTGGCTGCCCGTGACCTTGGCCGTGTACTCGATGCGCTGCGTGTCGAACACGCACAGCGCCCGCACCTGGCCCGCGCGCCACTGCGCCATGGACTCGCTGGGGTTGTTGACGTTGGAGTCGATGTGCTTGCCCACCAGCTGCGTGCTGGCCTCGCCGCCGCCCTTGTAGGGGATGTAGGTGAACTTCACGCCGGCGGCCTGTTCCATGTTGGCGGTGATGATCTGGTCCTCGCGCTTGGAACTGGTGCCGCCCATCTTGAACTTGCCGCCGGCCTGCCGCGCGGCGGCCAGGTAGTCGGCGGGCGTCTGGTAGCCGGTCTCGGCATTGACCCAGAGCACGAACTGGTCCTGGGCAATCATGGCCACGGGATTCAGGTCGCGCCACTGGAAGGGCAGGGCCGTGGCCATGGGCAGGGTGAAGATGGCCGTGGAGGCCACCAGCAGCTTGTGCGGGTCGCGCGCGGAGGCCTTGACATCCAGAATGCCCTCGGCGCCGGAGGCGCCCGCCTTGTTGAGGATGACCACGGGCTGCTCGATCAGCTTGTGCTTGGTGACGATGGCCTGGATCACGCGTGCCATCTGGTCCGAGGCGCCGCCGGCCGAGAACGGCACGACGAGTTCGACGGACTTGGCGGGCTTCCACTGCGCCCAGGCGGCAGGGGCGAGGGTGATGGCGGCGGTGGCAGCGAGGGTGGCGACGGCAGCTGCCGCCAGGCGGTTGCGGGGCGATGTCATGTCTCTTGTCTCCTGTTATTTCCTGGTATTGGTGCAATCCACGATCAAGGGGGCGAGCCATGTGCTCCGGCTCTGCCAAGGGGTTTCGGCGCGGGGCCGATGGGTTCAGGCGGCCTTGCGCAGCGCACCGGCTGCGGCGTGGGTAGCGAAGTAGTCCATGGACGCCTGCACGCCGCTGCCGGCCAGACGGATGCCGGACAGCTTCAGGCCCATCTCCACGCCCGCCACCATGGCCAGCAGCGTGAGGTCGTTGCTGTCGCCCAGGTGGCCCATGCGGAACATGCGGCCCTTGAGCTTGCCCAGGCCCGCGCCCAGCGACAGGTCGAAGCGCGTGTGGATCAGGCGGCGCAGGGCGTCGGCATCCACGCCTTCGGGCGTGATCACGCCGGTGAGCACGGGGGAGTAGACCTGCGGATCGGCACACTGGATGGGCAGGCCCCAGGCCTGGACGGCGGCGCGCACGCCGGCCGCCCAGCGCTGGTGGCGCGCAAACACCGTATCCAGCCCTTCGGCCAGCAGCATGTCCAGCGATTCGGACAGGGCGTACAGCAGGTTGGTGTTGGGCGTGTAGGGCCAGTAGCCGGTCTGGTTCATCTCCACGATCTCGTCCCAGGCCCAGAACGACTTGGGCAGCTTTGCGCTTTTGGCCGCCTCCATCGCGCGTGGCGACAGCGCGTTGAAGCTGATGCCGGGCGGCAGCATCAGGCCCTTTTGCGAGCCGCTGATGGTCACGTCCACGCCCCATTCATCGTGGCGGTAGTCGGCGCTGGCCAGGCCCGAGATGGTGTCCACCAGCAGCAGGGCCGGGTGGCCCGCCGCGTCGATGGCCCGGCGCACGGCGGCGATGTCCGAGGTCACCCCCGTGGAGGTCTCGTTGTGCACCACGCACACGGCGCGGATCCGGCGCTCCGTGTCCTTGCGCAGCCGTGCCTCGATCAGGCCGGCCTGCACGCCATGGCGCCAGCCCGGCGCCTGGGGCAGGTGCTCATCGGAGCCGCCATAGGACAGGAACTCGGTGGACAGGCCCAGGCGCGTGGCCATCTTCTGCCACAGCGAGGCGAAGTGGCCGGTCTCGAACATCAGCACATGGTCGCCAGGGCTGAGCGTGTTGATCAGGGCCGCCTCCCAGGCGCCCGTGCCGGAGGCCGGATAGATCACCACCGGATGCCGGGTCTTGAAGACCTGCTGGATGCCGGCCAGCACCTTGAGGCCGAGCTGGCCGAACTCCGGCCCCCGGTGGTCGATGGTGGGCAGGCTCATGGCCCGCAGGATGCGGTCGGGAACCGGGCTGGGGCCGGGGATCTGGAGGAAGTGGCGGCCCGTGGGATGGCTGTCGAGCGTGAGCATGGTGCGTCCTTTTCAAGGAAATGCCAGGTCGGTCTGCGGGGGAGGGTGTTTGCGAATTTTTGCATTCAAAATTCATAAATGCCTTGGTGATAACCATGAATGCCTTGAGAAATGCTTGCGTAAAAATGAATGCAAAATTCATTCGACCAGGAGAATCCATGGCGGAGATCATCGAGATTTCGCGGCTTGCCCTGCATGACCAGGTGGCGGCGCGGCTGCGCACCTGGCTGGTGGAGGGGCGCATACCGCCCGGTGCCAAGCTCAACGAGCGCGCGCTGTGCGAGCAGTTGCGCGTCTCGCGCACGCCGCTGCGCGAGGCCATCAAGCTGCTGGCCTCCGAAGGGCTGGTGGACCTGGTGCCCAACCGCGGCGCCGTGGCCGTGCGCCTGGGCGAGGCCGATGTGCTGCAGACCTTCGAGGTGCTGGCGGGGCTGGAGGGCATGTCGGGCGAGCTGGCCGCGCAGCGCATCAGCGAGCAGCAGCTGGCCGAGGTGCGGGCCCTGCACTTCGAGATGCTGGCCAGCCATGCGCGCCAGGACCTGTCCGGCTACTACCGGCTCAATGCGCTGATCCACTCGGCCATCAACCGCGCCGCCGCCAACCCCGTGCTGGCCGAGACCTATGGCCGCATCAACGCCCGCGTGCAGTCGCTGCGCTTTCGCACCAACCAGGACGCGGCCAAGTGGAAGCGTGCCGTCCAGGAGCACGAACGCATGCTGGAGGCGCTGCAGGCGCGCGACGCCGCCGCGCTGCGCCAGGTGCTGGTGGCCCACCTGGAGCACAAGCGCGACACCGTCATCGCCCTGCTCAAGGCAGGCCAGATCTACCCACGAACCATGAACGAATGAGAGCCGCCATGCTGATGGAATCCACGCACCGCCTTGCCGCTTCCCCCGACGACACCGTGCCCGCCCCCGGCACCGTGCTGCCGCCCGACGATGTCAGCCAGATGCTGGCGCGCCGCCTGCGCTCGGACACGCGCGGCCAGGTCCTGTTCGACGCCGCCTCGCGCGGGCGCTATGCCACCGATGCCTCCATCTACCAGATCATGCCGGTAGGTGTCTTTGTGCCCACCTGCGAGCAGGACATCGCTACGGCCCTGCAGATCGCCCGCGAGCTGAAGGTGCCCGTGCTGCCGCGCGGCGGCGGCACCAGCCAGTGCGGGCAGACCACGGGCGCGGCCCTGGTGATCGACAACAGCAAGCATTTGCGCAACATCCTCTCGGTGGACCCTGATGCAGGCACGGCCGAGGTCGAGCCCGGCCTGGTGCTGGACCACCTCAACGCCCGGCTCAAGAAGCTCGGCCTGTGGTATCCGGTGGACGTATCGACCAGCGCCCAGGCCACGCTGGGCGGCATGGCGGGCAACAACTCCTGCGGCTCGCGCTCCATTGCCTACGGCAACATGGTGCACAACGTGCGCGGCGCCCGCGCCTGGATGGCCGATGGCGAGCTGCTGGACTTCGGCCCCGTCGCCCAGGCCACGGGCCGCGCGGCGCGCATTGCGCAATTCGTGCACGGGCTGGCGCAACAGCACCGGGCGGAAATCCACGCGCACTGGCCCAAGGTCATGCGCCGCGTGGCGGGCTACAACCTCGACATCTTCGACAACCAGAGCGAGCGGCCCTACACGGCCGACGGCAGCGTCAACCTGGCCCATCTGCTGATAGGCGCCGAGGGCACGCTGGCCTACACGCGCTCGCTCACCCTGCAGCTCAGCGCGCTGCCGCGCGCCAAGGTGCTGGGCGTGGTCAACTTCCCCACCTTCCACGCGGCCATGGACTCGGCCCAGCACATCGTGAAGCTGGGACCCACGGCCGTGGAGCTGGTTGACCGCACCATGATCGAGCTGGGCCTGGCCAACCCGGCCTTCAAGCCCACCATAGAAACCGCGCTCATCGGCCGCCCGGCCGCCATCTTGCTGGTGGAATTCGCCGGCGACGACCGCGCGGCGCTGCTGGCGCGTCTGCGCCAGCTGGTGGAGCTGATGGGCGAGCTGGGCCTGCCCGGCAGCGTGGTGGAAATGCCCGAGGAAGCGGCCCAGAAAAACCTCTGGGAAGTGCGCAAGGCGGGGCTGAACATCATGATGAGCCTCAAGGGCGACGGCAAGCCCGTGAGCTTCATCGAGGACTGCGCCGTGCCGCTGCAGCACCTGGCCGAGTACACCGACGCGCTCACCGAAGTGTTCGCGCGCCACGGCAGCCGGGGCACCTGGTACGCCCATGCCTCCGTGGGCACGCTGCATGTGCGGCCCATCCTGGACATGCGCACCGACGGCGCGGCGCGCATGCGCGCCATTGCCGAGGAAGCGGCCGAACTGGTGCGCAAATACAAGGGCGCCTTCAGCGGCGAGCACGGCGACGGGCTGTGCCGCGGCGAGTGGATTGCCTGGCAGTTCGGGCCCGCCATCACCGAGGCCCTGCGCGCCATCAAGCAGCACTTCGACCCGGACAGCCTCTTCAACCCCGGCAAGATCATCGATACGCCGAAGATGGACGATGGCCGGCTGTTCCGCTTCGCGCCCGCCGACGCGCCCCGGCCCTACCGGCGCATTCCCATCACGCCCGTGCTCGACTGGTCCGCCTGGAACGTGCAGGCCGACCCGGTCACCGAAGTCACCACGGCGCCCGGCACGGGCGGCGACGTCACGGGCGGCTTTGCCAAGGCCGTGGAGATGTGCAACAACAACGGCCACTGCCGCAAGTTCGACGCCGGCACCATGTGCCCCAGCTACCGCGTCACGCGCGACGAGCAGCACCTGACGCGCGGCCGCGCCAACACCCTGCGCCTGGCCATCTCGGGCCAGCTGGGGCCGGACGCCTTCACCAGCGAGGCCATGCACGACACCATGGACCTGTGCGTGGGCTGCAAGGGCTGCAGGCGCGACTGCCCCACGGGCGTGGACATGGCCCGCATGAAGGTGGAATTCCTGGCCCACTACAAGGCCCGCCATGGCCACACGCTCAAGGACCGGCTGGTCGCCCATCTGCCGCGCTACGCCGCCACGGCCAGCCGCATGCCCTGGCTGCTGAACCTGCGCAACCGCCTGCCCGTGCTGCGCCAACTGGGCGAAAAACTGCTGGGCCTGTCCGCCAGGCGCTCGCTGCCGTCCTGGCGCAGCGACACCTTCTGGCGCGCGCCCGAAGCACATACCTTTCTTGACCGCGACCAGGCCCTGGCCCGCGCGGCGGCCGGCGAGCGCGTGGCCGTGCTCTTCGTGGACACCTTCAACGGCACCTTCGAGAGCGAAAACGCCCTGGCCGCCGCGCGCGTGCTGCAGGCAGCCGGCTATGCGCTGCACACCGCCAGCAAGTCCGCCAAAGAGGGCGGCGGCCACCACTGCTGCGGCCGCACCTACCTGGCCACCGGCATGGTCGAGCAGGCCAAGGCCAGCGCGGGTGCGCTGATCAACGCCCTGGCGCCCCTGGCCCGCGCCGGCATCCCCATCGTCGGCCTGGAGCCCTCCTGCCTGCTGACCCTGCGCGACGAAGCCCTGGTCATGGGCCTGGGCGAGCCTGCACAGGCCGTTGCCGCCCAGGCCCTGCTGTTCGAGGAATTCATTGCCCGCGAAGTGAAGGCCGGCCGCTTCGCGCTGCCGCTGCGCGCCGCCGAGGCGCCCATCCTCGTGCACGGCCATTGCCACCAGAAGGCCTTTGGCGCCGTCAGCCCCATCCTCGACGTGCTGCGGCTGATTCCCGGCGCCCAGCCCGAGCTCATCGAAAGCTCCTGCTGCGGCATGGCCGGCAGCTTCGGCTACGAGGCCAGCCACCACCAGGTGTCCATGGACATGGCCGAGGCGGCCCTGCTGCCGGCCATACGCCAGCGCCCCGAGGCCATCGTCGTGGCCGACGGCACCAGCTGCCGCCACCAGATCGCCGACGGCGCGGCGCGCGACGCCGTGCATGTGGCGCGGCTGCTGGAAAGCCTGCTGGACGCCCGCTGACCGCCATCCTCCCTCCCGCGCAAGACAAGGCACTCCCATGAAGCACAAGCCCTGCCTGGACCTCCAGGACATCAAGGCCATCGCCCAGGCCGCCGAGGCGCATGCCACGGCGCGCGGCTGGGCCGTCAGCATCGCCATCGCCGATGACGGCGGCCACCTGCTGTGGCTGCAGCGCCTGGACGGTGCGGCACCGGCCTCGGCCCACATCGCGCCGGCCAAGGCCCACGCCGCAGCCCTGGGCCGCAAGGAAAGCCGGCTCTATGAGGAAATGATCAATGGCGGCCGTACCGCCTACCTGAGCGTGCCCGCGCTGCAGGGCCTGCTGGAAGGCGGCGTGCCCATCACCAGTGAGGGCCACTGCCTGGGCGCCGTGGGCGTCAGCGGGGTGAAGCCGGCAGAGGATGCGGAGGTGGCGCGGGCCGGCGTTGCGGCGCTGGGGGCCGCGCCGCAGCGGTAGCGGCCCTGGGCTTCAGCGCGCCTTGCGCGGCTGCAGGGCCTCGGCACGCAGCATGGCCAGCACGGCATCGCGCTTGTGGTGCAGGTGGGTGACCAGCAGCTCGCGCAGGGCCGTGGCGTCGCGTGCGCCCAGGGCCTCGATCATGGCCTCGTGCTCCTTGACGGCCTGCTTCCACTTGGCCGTGTCCAGGTTGGTGCGAAAGCGCAGCGACTGCACGCGGTTGTTGATGCGCTGGAAGGTCTCCGTCAGCACGGGGTTCTTGGCGGCGCTGTTCAGGGCCGCGTGGATGGCGGCGTTGAGCCGGTAGTAGGCAGACACGTCGGCGCGCGCCACGCTGGCCATCATCTCGTAGTGCAGGGCGCGGATTTCGGCGAATTCCTGGTCGGTGATGCGCTGGGCGGCCAGTTCGCCCGACAGGCCCTCGATGCCGGCCAGCACCTCGAAGGCGTGCATGACATCGGCCTCGCTCAGCTTGACGGCAATGGCGCCGCGGTTGGGCAGCAGGTCGGCCAGGCCTTCGGCGGCCAGCAGCTTGATGGCCTCGCGCAGCGGCGTGCGCGAGACGCCCAGCTGCTCGCACAGCTCGCGCTCGTTGAGCTTGGCGCCCGGGGCGATGCGCCCCTCGATGAGCATGGACCGCAAACGGTCCGCCACCTGCTCGTGCAGCGCCGCCCGCGATATCTCGATGATCTCCGCCATCTAGCGGTCTCCTTGGCTGTTCCTGGCTGGTGGATGCCCCCGCCACAGGCATTGCGCCATGCGGGGCGGCGCCGATGTTAGCCGAGTTTGCACCCCAGGCGGGCCTCCTGCCCGGCGCACGCGCTGTCCCTGCCAAGCACTACAGGCTTTTCAGCAGGGGCCTACGGCCTGCGGGCGTGGCTGCCCGCACCATGGTGGCGATCAGACACACCAACCAGGGACAAACAATGGCCAACGCAGCGATCCGGCTGCAGATCCAGGTGGATCTTGCTTATGACATCCGCGATCCGGCCGGGGCCGATTTCGTGTTCAACATCCATGCGGCCCACACCTCGCACCAGACGGTGGAGAACGAGCGTCTGGTGCTCAGCCAGCCCGTGGAGCCCGACATTGCCACCGAGCCCGCCACCTCCACCCGCTTCATGCGCCTGCATGCCAACCCAGGCCCCCTGCACCTGACTTACACGGCCACCGTCTGCATCGCGCACCACCGCGAGGATCCGGCGGCGCTGGGCGAGGTTCCGGTGCGCTGCATCCCGCTGGAGGTCCTGCCGTACATCTACCCCAGCCGCTATTGCCAGTCCGACCGGCTGATGCAGCTGGCCTTCCGCAATTTCGGCCAACTGGCGCCGGGCTATTCGCGCGTGCTGGCCATACAGCAGTGGGTGCAGGAGCTGGTGACCTTCGCTTCGGCCACCAGCAACTCGTCCACCTCGGCCGTCGATACCCTGGTGGAGCAGGTGGGCGTGTGCCGCGATTTCACGCACCTGATGATCGCCCTGTGCCGTGCGCTGAACATTCCCGCCCGCATCGCCACCGGCACGGACTACGGCGCCGATCCTGCACTGGGCCCGCCCGATTTCCATGCCTACGTGGAAGCCTACCTGGGCGACAGGTGGTATCTGTTCGATGCATCGGGCACGGCCATTCCCATGGGCTTCATGCGCTTTGGCACGGGCCGTGACGCGGCCGACGTGGCCTTTGCCACCATCTTCGGCAACGTGGTGGCCATGGCCCCCATGATCCAGACACAGGCCCTGGAAGACGAGCACAGCCAGCTGCCCCGGCTGTGCAGCGAGGCGCTGTCGACCACCGCGCCTTCGCCCGCCGTGCTGTCGGGCTGCGCATCGTTTGGCAGCACGGCGGACCGAAGGAGCTTCAGGCAGCTGCCTGCCTGAGCTGCCTGCGCTGTGCAAGGCGCGCGGCGGCGGTCCTCAGAAGCGGTGCGTTCCCGTCACCGCAAAGGTGCGCCGCTGGCCGTAGAAGCAGTCGCCGCGTGCCAGGCACTGCGTGATCTGCACCTTGTCGGTCAGGTTGACCACGTTGAAGGCCAGGCGCCATGGGCCGGCGTCATAGGACACCATGGCATCCAGCAGGGTGGCCGAAGGCGTGTCCACCAGGCTGGTGCCCGTCCACTGCGAACCCGTATAGCGCACGCCGGCACCCAGGCTCCAGCCACCTCGCCCTTCGCTGGCAAAGCGGTGCGTCAGCCAGGCCGACGCCGTGTGGCGCGGCACGCTGGTCACGCGCTGGCCCTGGTCGCCGCCATTGCTGCGCGAGATGACGGCGTCGGTGTACGCATAGGCCAGGGTGGCGTCCCAGTGGCGGGCCAGGCTGGCGGTGAGCTCGGCCTCGAAGCCGTTGACCTTGACCTCGCCGATCTGCAGGCTGTTGAGCGGGTTGGCCGGGTCGGTGGTCTTGCGGTTCTTCTCGCGCAGCGTGTAGACGGCGGCAAAGGCCGACAGGCCCTGGCCCGGTGGCTGCCACTTCACGCCGGCTTCCCATTGCTCGCCGTGCTGGGCCTTGTAGGGCGTGCCGTAGACATCCACGCCGCCCAGCGGCTGGAAGGACTCGGAGTAGCCCAGGTAGGGCGCCCAGCCTCCGTCCATCTGGTAGGTGGCGCCTGCGCGCTTGGTCCAGGCCTTCTCGTCCACGGCGGAGGCGGGGCGGCCTTCGGTATCGGTCTGCGCGCTGTCGTGGCGCAGGCCCAGGGTGGCGGTCCAGCGGCCCCACTTGATCTGGTCCTGGGCGTAGAAGCCCAATTGCTTTTGCGACACGCCCGGCTGGCGCACCAGCTGCGAGGCCGTGGGCGGCGTGAAATTGCCGTAGACCGGGTTGTAGACGTCAAACGGCGCAGTCAGGCCGCGCCAGGTGGACTGGCTGGTGCTGTTGCGCTGCGCATCCATGCCGGCCAGCACGGTGTGCTCGGCCGTGCCCCAGCGCAGCCGGCCTTCGAGCTGCGTGTCGATCACCAGCATGCGCCCGCCGTTGACCTGCCAGGAGGCATCGCGGTAGACGCTGCGGTTGTCGGGGTTGAAGACCGGGCGCGCAGGGCGGCCCTGGCCGGGGATGGCGGTGAAGCTGGTGTAGATGGAGCGGTAGTCCACGTCGCTGATGGTGCGCCGCAGGTTCTGGCGCACGGTCCAGTCCGCGTTCAGGCGGTGGCTGAACAGGTAGCCCCAGGATTTGTTCTCTGTGTCGAACGAGTCCCAGCCGGGCTCGCCGATGAAGGTGCTGGTGGGAATCTGGCCGTAGGGGCTGGGCAGGCGCGTGCCCTGCCAGGGGAAGAAGCCGATCAGCGAGCCGCTCTTGTCCTTCTGGTAGAGCGCCTGCAGCGTGAGCGAGGTATCGGCGCTGGGCCGCCAGGTCAGGCTGGGCGCGATCACCAGGCGGTCGTCGTTCACATGGTCCACCTGGGTGCCGCTTTCCCGGCCCACGGCCACCAGGCGGTACAGCCACTGGCCGTCTTCGGTGACGGCGCCGGTCAGGTCGGTGGCGATCTGCTTGCGCCCGTAGCTGCCCACCTGCACCTGCACCTCGCGCAGCGCCTCGGCCTGCGGGCGCTTGCTGGTCAGGTTGAGCACGCCGCCCACGCTGCCCTGGCCGTAGAGCACGGAAGAGGGGCCGCGCAGGAACTCCACGCGCTCCAGCGTGTAGGGGTCGGGGCGGCTGGTGTTGTAGGTGCCGTAGGTGCGCAGCAGCCCGTCCTGGTACTGGCTCACGCTGCCGCCGCGTGCCGAGAAGCTGTCCACCCGGCTGTCGAAATAGTTGGACACCACGCCCGCGCTGTAGGCCGTGGTCTGGCGCAGCGTCTGCACGCCCTGCGCCTCGAACTGGTCGCGCGTGACCACGCTGATGGCCTGGGGCGTCTCTATCAGCGGCGTGTCGGTCTTGGTGGCCGAGATGGCGCGCTTTGCGGTGAAGCCCACCACGGCTCCGGTGGGATTTTCCTTCTCGGTGCCTGCGTTCACGGTGACCGGGGCGAGCGTGGCCTCGGGAGCGTTTTCAGGCTGGGCCTGGGCGTGGGCGGCGCCGCACAGGGCAAGCAGGGCGGCATGTGCAACTGCCGTGCGCGAGAGTCTTTGGATAAGCATGGTCAATGGTCGAGAGCTGGGAAACCTGTGCCGTGGGGCGTGCTCTGGGTGCGTCGGCGCTGCTGCCGGCCTGGGGCCAGCGGCGCAGCCTGTCATGGCGGGTGCGGATTTTAGAATGGCAATGAGAATGATTGCTTTTTCTTTTTAATTGTGTGTAGCATGCCACGCATTACTCTTATTTTGATAGCAATGAATGCTTGTGGTGAAAGAGAGAAGACGTCTTCTATGGACCACCCATGCCGCGCATGGATGTGGTTGCCGGCGGCGGCGGCACTGTGCTAGCGGTTCTTGCCTCAGCTTGCCAAAAAACCGCTGATTACTCCGGCCACGGCCACAGTCCCAGGCGGGCCGTGGCGGGTGGTCTCTACACGCCCTGGCGCGCCAGCATGATCGCCAGGCCGGCCAGCCCCGCGCCGACCACCACGGGGATCACGCCCACCTTCCAGCGCAGCAGCGCGGCCGCCGCAGCCAGGCCCAGCAGTGCGGACGGCCAGTCGAAGGGACCCGCCCAGCCCTGGGGCCACAGCACGTGCCAGGCAAAGAACACGGCCAGGTTGGCGATGACGCCCACCACGGCGGCCGTGATGCCCGTCAGCGGCGCGGTGAAGCCCAGCCTGCCATGGGTGGACTCGATGAAGGGGCCACCCAGCAGGATGAAGGCGAAGGACGGCAAAAAGGTGAAGAAGGTCACGACCAGGGCGGCGGCGGCGCCGGCAGGCAGCAGCGCATCGGGGCCGAACACCTGCGTGCTCCAGCCGCCCAGGAAGCCCACGAAGGACACCACCATGATCAGCGGCCCCGGCGTGGTCTCGCCCAGGGCCAGCCCGTCCATCATCTGCGTGGCCGTGAGCCAGTGGTAGTGGTCCACGGCGCCCTGGTAGAGGTAGGGCAGCACGGCGTAGGCGCCGCCAAAGGTCAGCAGCGCCGCCTTGGTGAAGAACCAGCCCATCTGGGTGAGCGCGCCCTGCCAGCCAAAGGCGGCGGCCAGCAGGCCCAGCGACAGCGCCCACAGCCCCAGGCTGGCCGCCAGCACCTGGCTGAAAAAGCGCCAGCGGAACCGTGCATGGGCTGGTGTGGGCGTGTCATCGTCGATGACGGCCGGGCCGTGGCTGCCCCCGCGCGGGCCGTGCCCGCCCGCAGGGGAGAAGTGGCGCGGCGCCAGCCTGCCCCCCAGGTAGCCCAGTGCGCCGGCCGCCAGCACGATCAGCGGAAACGGCAGCTTCAGCGCGAAGATGGCCACGAAGGCCGCCGCGGCAATGCCCCACAGCCAGCCGTTGCGCAGGGTGCGCGAGCCCACGCGCCAGGCCGCCTGCACCACCAGTGCCGTCACGGCCGGCTTGATGCCATAGAAGATGCCGGCAATGGCCGGCACATGGCCGAAGGCCACATAGATCCAGGACAGGGCGATGAGCAGCAAAAGCGAAGGCAGCACGAACAGCCCGCCGGCCACGATGCCGCCCCAGGTGCGGTGCAGCAGCCAGCCGATGTAGGTGGCCAGCTGCTGCGCCTCGGGGCCGGGCAGCAGCATGCAGTAGTTGAGCGCATGCAGGAAGCGCCCCTCCGAGATCCAGCGCCGCCGCTCCACCAGGTCCTCATGCATGATGGCGATCTGCCCGGCCGGCCCGCCAAAGCTGATGCAGCCCAGCCTCAGCCAGTAGCGCAGGGCTTCGGCGCGGGTGGGCGGGAGG
>NZ_JACVUR010000072.1:0-18401 GCF_016516495.1 Delftia sp. S65 | reverse complement strand
CATTCAGGTAGTGCGCGATTGTCGCGCAGATTGCGCGATCACCGCGCAACGCGTGCTGCAGCCCCTCGTCTTTGCGCTGCCTCAAAACTAATCTTGTGCGCAGGCCATGGCATGAACCGGCCATGACATCGAACAACGCAACGGAGACAAATCAATGCGCACCCAAGTCGCCATCATCGGTGCAGGCCCTGCCGGCCTGCTTCTCGGCCAGCTGCTGTACCGCGCGGGCATAGACAACGTCATCATCGAGCAGCGCAGCGCCGACTACGTGCTGGGCCGCATCCGTGCCGGCGTGCTGGAACAGGTCACGGTGGACCTGCTGGAGCAGGCCGGTGCCGACGCCCGCATGCGCGCAGAAGGCCTGCCGCACGACGGCATCGAGCTGCTGTTCGGCGGCCAGCGCCACCGCATCGACCTGCACGGCCTGACCGGCGGCAAGCGCGTCATGGTCTACGGCCAGACCGAGGTCACGCGCGACCTGATGGAAGTGCGCGCCGCCGAGGGCCTGACCACGGTCTACGAGGCCAGCAACGTGCAGCCCGTGGGCTTCGATGGCGACAGCCCCGTCGTGCGCTACGAAAAGGACGGCCAGGTCCATGAGCTGCAATGCGACTTCATCGCCGGCTGCGACGGCTTTCACGGCATCTGCCGCGCCAGCGTGCCCCAGGACAAGGTGCGCACCTTCGAGAAGGTCTACCCCTTCGGCTGGCTGGGCCTGCTGTCGGACACGCCGCCCGTCTCGCACGAACTGATCTACGCCCAGACCGAGCGCGGCTTCGCACTGTGCAGCCAGCGCAGCGCCACGCGCAGCCGCTACTACCTGCAGGTGCCGCTGACCGAAAAGGTCGAGGACTGGAGCGACGAAGCCTTCTGGAACGAACTGCGCCTGCGCCTGGACCCCGAGGCACGCGAGCGCCTGGTGACCGGCCCCTCGCTGGAAAAGAGCATTGCCCCGCTGCGCAGCTTCGTGACCGAGCCCATGCGCTTCGGCCGCCTGTTCCTTGCCGGTGACGCGGCCCACATCGTGCCGCCCACGGGCGCCAAGGGCCTGAACCTGGCCGCCTCGGACGTGGGCTACCTGTCCAGCGCGTTCGCGCAGTACTACCGCGACAAGGCGCCCGAAGGCATCGACGGCTACTCCGAGCAATGCCTGCGCCGCGTCTGGAAGGCCGAGCGTTTTTCGTGGTGGATGACCTCGCTCATGCACCGCTTCCCCGATGCGGGCGGCTTCGACACCAAGGTGCAGGAGGCTGAGCTGGACTACATCGTCAACTCCCGTGCAGGCTCGACCTCGCTGGCGGAGAACTATGTGGGGTTGCCGCTGGTGTGAGCCCAGGGCAATGGCGAGGGGCAGCGGGGGTAGCGCGGCGCCGGGGGCAGCGCCCGCATTGATGCGCGCCTGTCGCCACAGCATCGCGCAAATTTGCAGCCCGCCTCGCCCGGACGGGTGCGGGCGAGGAGTAAGCTTGTCGGGTTATGGCGCACATCACGTTTCCCCCTCCCTATATCGCCCCCCAGAATGCAGCGCAGTCGCTGCGCGACGCAGGCTATGCGGTGCTGCGCCCCGATGAATTCGCGGCCTGGGCAGGCGTGTCATTGACCGAGCTGCATGCGCTCGATGCCGACTGGGCCCAGCTGCCGCCCGATGCCTTTCTGAAGGACGGCGGGCGCTACCGGCGCCGCCGCCATTCCTGCTTCATCGCCGGGCAGGACGGGCTGCAGCAGGTGGAGCACCGCGCGCACTGGCAGCCGGTGGAATACAACGCCCTGCATGGCGGCATGCTGCGCATGTTCGATCCCATGCGCGACGCCACGGCGCAAAGCGCCACCTGGAGCCGGCTGCTGCTGGCGCTGGCCGGCCTGTCCGACCAGGTGTTCTGTGCCCAGGACAATGATGTGCAGCACGAGCGCTGGTTCATCGAGTCCCACCAGTTCCGCATCGACACCACGGACGGCATTGGCCGGCCCACGCCCGAAGGCGCGCACCGCGACGGCGTGGACCTGGTGGCCGTGATCCTGGTCGGGCGCGAGGGCGTGAAGGGCGGCGAGACGCGCATCTTCGAGGCCACGGGTCCCAGCGGCCAGCGCTTCACGCTGACCGAGCCCTGGTCGGTGATGCTGCTGGACGATGCCCGCATGATCCACGAGACCACGCCCATCCAGCCCGAGCAGCCGGGCGGCGTGCGCGATACCCTGGTGCTGACCTATCGCCGCCAGGGTTTCCAGGGCTCGGAGCTGACGCGTCGCCGCAAGGATTGATGCAGCTCAAGATGCTGGCGCATGATGGGCGCACACTTTGGTTCATCGACCCGGCCGCCCCCGATTGTTGACGGCGGCCAAGCACAAAGGAGAAAACGCATGTTCAAGCACATCCTGGTTCCCGTGGACGGCTCCAACAGCTCGATGCTGGCGGTTCACAAGGGCGTGGAGCTGGCCAAGGCCTTTGGCAGCACGCTGACGGCGGTCTACGTGGTGGACCCCTATCCGTTCACGGGCGTGGGCGCCGACTTCGCCTACGGCCAGTCGCAGTACCTGAGCGCGGCCACGGCCGAGGCCAACACCACGCTGGACGCCGTCAAGAAGATTACCGACGAGGCCGGCATCACCGCCACCACCGTGGTGGGCGAAGGCCATGCGGTGCACGAAGGCATCGTGCGCGTGCTCGAGAGCACGGGCGCCGACCTGATCATCATGGGCTCGCAAGGCCGCCGTGGCCTGGAAAAGCTGATGCTGGGCAGCGTGACCCAGCGCGTGCTGGGCGCCGTGCGCGTGCCGGTGCTGGTGGTGCGCGAGTAATCACCGGGCCGCTCGGCCCTTTGCCGGGTGAAACGTCAACGGCTCCCTCGGGAGCCGTTTTTGTTGGTGCGCTGCAGGGGGAGAGGGTGATCAGCGATTGAGCAGCCGTGCCAGCCAGCCCTTTTTCTTGCGCTGCAGTTCCAGCTCCTGCAGCACTTCGTTCTTGAGCCTTTCCTTCTCGGCGGCAGGACTGGACTCGCGCGCCATGCGCAGATAGGCCTTGGCCGAGTCCACGTAGCCGGTGTCTTCGTTGCGGATGTGGTTGAACAGCCAGCGCGAGAGCATGCCGTGCAGCTCGGCGGCCACGTCCTCGCCCGCATCGAAGCGGGTCTGCATCTCGATCACGCGGCGAGTGAACAGCTCGTGCACCTTCTTGTGCGGGCCGGCGAACATGTAGCCGGCGCTCTCGATCAGGCTTTCCTCGAACACGAAGTGCGAGACGGTGTAGTCGATCATCTCGCCGATGACATCGCCCAGGGCCTCGCGGTCGGGCGACGAGCGCAGCTCGTAGAGCTTGTTGATGTAATCGACGATGCGGCGGTGCTGCCGGTCGATTTCTGCAATCCCGGTGTCCAGCTCGGGGACCCAGACCAGCAATGCCATGACGTTCTCCAGGAATTCGGTGATTTCCAGAGAAGTATTCACGGGACTGTCACATAGCTCCTTGATGCAGATCAGGCTGATCTGCATCAATGAAATGCGGCGTTGGCCGTTGCAGGCGGTGCCGGGCATGCAGCCCTGGCACCGCAGGCATGTCACTCGATCTTGGCGCCCGAGGACTCGACGATCTGCTTGGACTGCTTGAAGTCGGCCTGGAACATCTTGTCGAAGTCGGCCACGCTCATGGACTGGGGTTCGGCGCCCTGGGTCTGGATGGCGTCACGCACTTCGGGCATGGCCAGCAGCTTGTTCACTTCGGCGTTGACCTTGGTCACGACGGCCGTGGGCGTGCCCTTGGGCATGAACAGGCCGTACCAGGTGCTCACGTCAAAGCCCTTGAGGCCCGATTCGGCCAGCGTGGGCGTGTCGGGCAGCGAGGACGAGCGCTTGGCCGAGGTCACGGCTATGGCGCGCAGCTTGCCGGCCTTGATCTGGCCGATGGCCGAGGGCACGGAGGACACCAGCAGGTCCACGTTGCCGGCCAGCGCGTCCATCAGGGCCGGGTTGGAGCCCTTGTAGGGCACGTGCACCAGCTGGATGCCTGCCGCCTTCTCCAGCAGCACGCCCGAGATGTGGATGCTGGTGCCATTGCCCGGCGAGCCGTAGGTCACCTTGCCCGGGTGCTGCTTGGCAGCGGCCACGATGTCGGCCAGGGTCTTGTAGGGCGAGTTCACGCTGGTGGCGATCACGATGGGCGTGTAGGCCACGTGGGCCACGGGCACCAGGTCCTTGACGGGGTTCCAGGGCAGGTTCTTGTAGAGGTAGGGGCCCAGGACCACGTTGTCCTTCTGGCCCATGACCATGTCGTAGCCCGTGGGCGCTGCCTTGGCGGCCTCGGTGATGCCGATGGTGCCGCCTGCGCCCGCGCGGTTGTCGGGCACCACGGTCCACTTGCTGACTTCGGTGAGCTTGTTGGACACCACGCGCGCGAGGATGTCGGTGCCGCCGCCGGGCGGGAAGGGCACGATCATGCGCACGGGCTTGTTCGGATAGTCGGCAGCCGCACCTTGGGCGGCTGCGGAAAAGCTCAGGCCCATGGCGGCGGCCACGGCGGTGCAGGTGATCAGTTGGCGGAACATGAAAGAAGAAACTCCAGGGTCTGATGGGGCGGTGCAACCCTCACGCAGCGGACCGGCAGTGCCGGGCCGCCCATGCGGTGGGTTGTCGATGATCGGGGAGGGTGGTTCCGCCATCTTGCATTGGGAAACCCGCTATTTGGGCGGATTTCCGCAATCTGTGCCACAGGGGCTTCCACCAAGGAGCAGCTTGTGCCTGCTCCAGAGGGAAGCGGGCTATTTTATGCCGCCTTGGTCCCTGGCCGCAGGCCAGGCGCTCAGGCCTGCGCCAACTGCCTGTCCAGCACGCGCACCGTCTCGTACAGCACGCGCGTGCCGTCCAGCAGCTGGGCGGGTTCTATCCACTCCTCGGGTGCGTGGCTGCGGCCGTTGAGGCAGGGGATGAAGATCATGCCCATGGGTCCGGTGGGCGCCATGTAGACGGCGTCATGGCCGGCGCCGCTGGGCATGCGCATGTGGGCGTAGCCCAGGTTTGTGCAGGCCTGCTCCACGCCCTGCATGACCAGGCCAGCGCAGTCCGTGGGCTGGGAGCGGCTCACGTCGGCCATCTCGGCACGCACGCGCAAGGCGGCCAGGCCGGGCAGGACTTCGGCCAGCAGTTCCTCGGGGAAGCGCTCCAGCACGCGGGCGTGGTCGCTGCGCACTTCCATCATCATCTCGACCAGGCCGGGCACGGCGTTGGAGGCATTGGGCGTGAGCGAGAGCCGGCCCACGGTGGCCACCACATAGTGGGGTTGGCCGCTGAGCGCAGCGGCCTTGCGGTTGGCCGCATCGATGATGCGCGCCGCGCCCACCAGCGCGTCCTGGCGGATGTCCATGGGCGTGGTGCCTGCGTGGTCGGCCTGGCCGCGCACGGTGAAGCTCACGCGGCGTATGCCCACGATGTTCGTCACCACGCCGATGGGCAGGCCGCGCTGCTCCAGCACCGGGCCCTGCTCTATGTGCAGTTCCACAAAGGCGGCCGTGCCGCCGGCGCTGCGCAGCGGGCGGTCCAGTGCCTCGGGCCGCGCGCCGATGCGGCGCATGCCTTCGGCCAGGGTTTCGCCTTGCGGGTTGCGGGCGGCCAGCATGGCGGCGTCCAGCTTGCCCGACAGCGCGCGGCTGCCTATGCAGGAGATGCCGTAGTCGCTGGGTTCTTCGGACAGGAAGTCGATCACCTCGAACGGGTGCTGCAGGGCGATGCCGTTTTCGTGCAGGCAGTGCGCGACCTCGATGCCGGCCAGCACGCCGATGATGCCGTCGAAGCGCCCGCCCATCATCACGGTGTCGCAGTGCGATCCGGTGGAGATGGGGGCGCGTTGCACCGGGCCTGGGGCAGCCGGCAGGCGGCCCACCAGGTTGCCGCCTTCATCCAGATGGACCTGCATGCCCGCTGCCTCGAACTGCCCGCGCAGCCAGGCACGGGCCTGGTCGAATTCAGGGGAGAAGGCGCGGCGGGTCCACGGTACGTCGGGCAGGGTGAAGGTGGACAGGGTCTCTACGCGGCGCCACAGGCGCTCGGCGTTGATGGGAGGAAGGTTGGGGGCGGAGGAAGCGGGCAGGGCGGTCATCGGTCTCGGTGGCGTCTGGGGCAGCTGGATCGGGCAGCCCGAATTCTCGCGCGAAAAAAGCAGTCCTCACGGCAGGGGGCGCAGGCCCGCCAGCAGACGCTCGAGCGTGTCGAAGCTCACGGGTTTGACCAGGTGGTGGTCCATGCCGGCTTCCCGCGATCGTCTCAGGTCCTCCTCCTGCCCCCAGCCCGTGAGCGCGATCAGCACGACCTGGTCGCGGCCGTGCTCTGCACGGATGCGGCGGGCGACCTCCAGGCCGTCCATGCCGGGCAGGCCGATGTCTAGCAGCACCACTTCGGGCCTGAACGCCGCGTGCATGGCCAGGGCGCCGGGGCCGTCGCGGGCAATCTCGACTTCGGCGCCCAGCAGCCTGAGCAGCATGGCCAGGGTGTCGGCGGCGTCGATGTTGTCATCGACCACCAGGATGCGGCCGAAGGCCGTTGCATCCTCGGGCTGGGCATGCGGTGCCTGTCCCGCCAGGGGCTGCGCCTGGGTGGGCAGGGGCAGGTGCAGCCTGAATTCGCTGCCCTGGCCCTTGCCTTCGCTGAGCGCCTGCACGCTGCCGCCATGCATCTCGACCAGGCTGCGCACCAGGGTCAGCCCGATGCCCAGGCCGCCCTGCCCACGGCGGCCGTTGCGGTCCGCCTGCATGAACAGATCGAACACCTTGCCCAGCAGGGCGGGCGGGATGCCGATGCCGTTGTCGCGTACCGAGACCACGGCCTGCGCGCCATCGGTCCAGGCGGACAGAACGATGTGGCCGCCGGAGTGCGAGTACTTGGCGGCATTGTTGAGCAGGTTGGAGACCATCTGCGCCAGCCGCATCGGGTCGGCCAGCAGCGACACGGGCGCGGCGGGCAGTTCCAGGCGCAACTGGTGGCCGCCTGCCTCCATGACCGCGCCGCTGGCCGCCACCACGCCTTGCAGCACATCGTTCAGGTCCACCAGTTCCTTGCGCAACTGGACCTTGCCGGTGGTGATGCGCGAGACCTCCAGCAAGTCGTCCACCATGCGGATCATGTGGTTGACCTGGCGCTCCAGCATCTCGTGGCTGTGGCGCACGCTGTCGTCCCCGCTGGCGGTGCGCTTGAGGATTTGCAGGCCGTGGCTGATGGGCGCCAGTGGATTGCGCAGCTCATGCGCCAGCGTGGCCAGGAACTCGTCCTTGCGTCGGTCGGCTTCCTTGAGGTGGTACTCGGCCTGTTTGAGTTCGGTGATGTCCTGGATGACGGAGCAGGTGCCTATGAGCTGGCCGTCGTCATCGCGCAGCGGCGCGCAGCTGACGCGCATCCACCATTCGCGGCCATCGTCGTCGGTGTGCAGCATCTCCAGCCCGGGCATGACCACTTCGCCGCGCAGCGCGCGCTTGCCGGGCCAGTTCTCGGGGGCAATGGGCTGGCCCTTGTCATCCCATCCCTTCCAGCGCGGCATGCGGTCCGCCAGGGTGGAAGGAATGGCGCGCGGCACGAAGCGGTCCATGAGCGCATTGCTCAATACCATGGTGCCGCTCATGTCGGAGACGCCCACGCCCGCAGGCATCTGGTCGATGATGGCGCGCAGCTTTTTCTCGTTGGCCTGCACGGCGACGTGGACCTGTTCGCGCACACGCACCAGCTGCAGCAGCGATGCGATGCGCGCCAGCAGTTCGCGCGCCGAAAAGGGCTTGACCAGGTAGTCGTCCGCGCCCGCGCGCAGGCCTTCGACCTGGGCCTCCTGGCCGGCCCGCGCGGACAGCATGATGACGGGAATGGCGCGCGTGGTCTCGTCACTGCGCAGCGCATGCAGCAGCTCGAAGCCGTCGAGCACGGGCATCATCACGTCGGCCAGCACCAGGTCGGGCCGCTGGCGGTGGATGCTGGCCAGCGCGGCGCGGCCATCGCCCACGATCTCCACTTCATACAGCGGCTCCAGCAACTGGCCGATGTAGCTGCGCATGTCGGCGTTGTCATCGGCGCAGACGATGCGGGCACGCGGGGGCAGGGCACCACCGTGCATGTCTCGCTGCATGTCCCGCTGCATGGGCCTGGCTTCGTCGCTGGTAGCCGGGGCAGGCTCGCCGGGCAGCCAGCGCAGGGCCTCATCCACCTGCGGGTGCGATGCAGGCGGGCGCGCGGGCCGGTGCTCGGCCGGAAGATGCGCATGCCCCCTGGGCAGGCGCACGGTGAAGCGGCTGCCTTCGCCCTCCGTGCTGCTGACCGTGACGGTGCCGCCATGCAGCCGCGCCAGCTCCTGCACCATGGCCAGGCCGATGCCCGTGCCCTCGTGCGTGCGGGCCGGCTTGCCGGGAATGCGGTGAAAACGCTGGAAGAGATGGGGCAGGTGCTGGGGCGCAATGCCCGATCCGGTGTCGGTGACGGACAGCTCCACGGCACCACAGGCCCCCCCCGCGCCGTGCGCATCGGGCACATCGCGCAGCGCCACTGCGATTTCGCCTTGCAGCGTGAACTTGAAGGCGTTGGACAACAGGTTGAGCACGATTTTTTCGTACATGTCGCGGTCCACATGGACCGGTCCGTCCAGCGGCGGGCAATCCACGCGCAGCCGCAGGCCGGCTTGCTCCACGGCCGAGCGGAACATGCTGGCCAGCTCGGCCGTGGTGCGGGCCAGGTCCGTGGGCTCGTAGCTGGCCTGCATGCGCCCGGCCTCAATGCGCGAGAAGTCCAGCAGGGCGTTGACCAGTTTTTGCAGGCGCAGCGCGTTGCGGTGGATCATCTGCGTCTGCCCGGACGGCACCTGGCCGCCGTGCTCGCGCAGGGCATCTTCCAGCGGGCCCAGGATCAGGGTCAGCGGGGTGCGCAGCTCGTGGCTGACGTTGGAGAAGAACACGGTCTTGGCGTGGTCCACCTCGGCCAGGGCCTTGGCGCGCCGCGCTTCCTGCTCGTAGGCCTGGGCGTGCGCGACCACACTGCCCGTGTGGCTTGCCACCATGTCGAGGAAGGCGCAATAGTCCACATCCAGCGGACGGCGCGGGCTGACGCCCAGCACCATCACGCCCGATACCTGGCCGTCGCCCGACCAGCGCACAGGCACGATGCGCGCCAGACGCGAGGCCTCGGGCCAGGGGCCGCCCGGCAGGGACAGGCTCAGGGGCGCCAGTTCCACATTGGCGGGCTGGCCCGGCTGGGCCGCCTGATGCGCCTGGTCCGTTCGGTCCGATGGATCGGATTGCACGGCCCGGTCCAGCGGCCAGCGCGAGGGGTCGGCCGCCAGCTCCATGTCCAGATCCATGCCCGTGGCGCACAGCATCCTAAAGGCCGGGCCGCTGGCGCCTGCGCTGCCCGCGGCAGGGGTGTCCACGCATTCGTAGATGATGGCGAAGGGCACGTCATAGGGGTTCTCGTCCAGCACGGCGCAGACTTTCTGGGCGGCGTCCCTGGCGTTGTGCATGTCCAGCGTGCGTATGCCCAGGCGGTGCAGCGTCTCCAGGCGCCTGCGGCTGACGATTTTTTCCGTGGTCTCGGTGCAGGGGCAGAACACGCCCTGCACGGTGACGCCGTCATCGGCCAGGATGGGGCCGTAGGTGAAGGTCACGAAGACCTCTTCCTGCGGCAGGTCGCGGTCGAAGAAGTAGCGGGCGTCGGTGGACCAGGTGGCCTCGCCGGTACGCATCACGCCTTCCAGCATGGGGCCGATATCGCTCCAGATCTCGCTCCAGCAGTGCGCGCCGGCCTGGCCCAGCGCCTGGGGGTGCTTGCTGGTTCCCAGGAAGGGGATATAGCCATCGTTGTAGATCAGGCGGAAGTCTTCGCCCCACCAGATGGTGATGGGAAAGCGCGAGCCCAGCGCCAGGCTCACGGCGTTGCGCAGGGTCTGCGGCCAGCCGTCCGGCGCTCCCAGGGGCGTGGCCGCCCAGTCGTGGGAACGCACGCGTGCCGGCATTTCGCCGCGCTGCGGCAGGAATCGAAAACTGTCTTCTGAGTTCACACTTTCTCCCACGGCAATTGCGGGTCTCGGGCCTGGCCGCAGTCGCGGTTATTTTGACTTGGACTGGCCCGCTTGCCTGCCCCGGCCCGAGCCCGACAGCTTGCCGCCGCCGCTTTGCCTGTTCACGGTGGCCCAGGCGCGCTTTTCAGCTTCTTCGTGGCCCACGCCGCGCGACTCGTAGCTGTCTTCGATATGCCGAGCCTGGCGCTTTTGCTTATCGGTATAGGCCGATTTGTCACCTTGTGGCATGTCACTCTCCCTTGCGCGTCTGTTCCTGCTCCGGGGACGGTGGCAGCTCGATGGGCGGCGCCGTGGTGGGCGGGTCGATGGGCTCGGGCCCGCGCGGGCGGCCGGGCTGGCGGTTGGGATCATCGGGGGCCACGGGGTCGTTGGGCGTGGTCGGCACCTGGGGAATATTGGGTGCGTGGGGCAGGGGGTGGTTCATGGTGCGTGTCCTTTTGGGGGTGTGTGGTGATGAGGGGTGCATGCCCTCTCAGCGCGCAGGCGTGGAGGTGGGGGCAGGCGTCGTGGCCGGATCAGCCTGCTGCGGCGCGGCGGAAGGCGCGGGCGGCGACACGGGCTGTGTCGCGGGAGACGGTGAGGGCGAAGTCGTTCCAGTCGCTCCAGTGGCGCTGGGCGCATCCAGCCGGCCCTTGGGGGCCATGAAGTTGAACATCAGCACCAGGATCAGTGCGACGGCGGCGGTGAGTGCGCCTATGCGCAGGGGCCAGCGTCCGTCGCGGATGTGGTTGTTCTCGCTGCGCTGGCGTTCTAGGGGGGCATGCATTCGGCGGGGTGAGTTGTCCATGGCGGGCTCCTTCTGTCCATGAGCTTTCACCTTAGGCCGGGCGGCGGCCTGCAACTGTCGGACAAGGCATGCCCTGCGGGAGCGACAAGCCGCTGCACGGCGGTGGGGCTTGGCAGGACGGGCCGGACAGGCTTTTGGACAGGCACGCCGCTTGCCACAAAGCCAGGTTTCAGGCGTGGCGCCTGCGCCGGTCGGCCGGTTCTATGCGCAGCAGCTGGCGGTATTTGGTGACGGTGCGGCGCGCCACGACCAGGCCCTGGGCACCGAGCTGGCGTGCGATTTCAACATCCGACAGCGGCCGGGCATCGGACTCGGCCGCGATGATGTCGCCGATCAGCTCGCGGATGGCCGTGGCCGAGCAGGCATTGCCGCTGGCGCTGAGCATGGGGCGCGAGAAGAAATGCTTGAGTTCGAACACGCCCGTGGGCGTGGCCATGTATTTGTTGTTGGTCACGCGCGAGACGGTGGACTCGTGCACGCCCACTTCCTCGGCAATCTCGCGCAGCACCAGCGGCTTCATGGCCATGGCACCGAACTCCAGGAACAGCTGCTGCTTGCGCACGATGGCCTGCGCCACGTCGAGGATGGTGGAAAAGCGCTGCTCCACGTTGCGCACCGTCCAGCGCGCATCCTGCAGGTGGTCGGCCAGTTGGTTCTGGCCGCTGCGGCGGTGGCGCTGAAACAGCTGCTCGTAGACGCGGTTCAGGCGCACGCGCGGCACGACCGCGGGGTTGAGGTGCACGTTCCAGCCGTTCTGGCCCCGGCGCACGATCACGTCGGGAACGATGTAGTCCACGTGGGAGGAGCCGAAGTTCCAGCCCGGCCTGGGGTTCAGCCGACGTATGCAGTCCAGCGCCTGCGTGATCTGCGCGGGCGGCACCTGCAGCGCCCGGGCCAGCCGGGGCACGTCGCGGGCGGCCAGCGCATCCATGTGGTCCTGCACCATGGCCTGGGCCAGCTGGCGCAGGTGGGCATCGCCGATCTGCGGGCATTGCAGCAACAGGCATTCGCCCACGCTGCGGGCAGCCACGCCGGCCGGGTCCAGCGATTGCACCAGGCGCAGGGCAATGAGCATTTCCTGCGCGTCAGGTGCGGGGCTGAGGGCCAGCAGGCCGGCCAGTTCCTGCAGGTCGGTGCGCAGATAGCCGTCGTCGTCCAGCGACTCCACGATGGCGCGGGCCATGCACAGGTCGCGCGGCGTCATCGCCATCACATTGAGCTGGCCGTGCAGGTGCATGGCCAGCGTGGTCTCGCAGGCCGCCAGATCCATGGCCGTGCCTTCTCCATCCACCCCCTGGCGCGCACCCGTATGCATGTCGGCCAGCCACAGGTCGCGGTCGTCGGCGGGTTCGGTGGCGGGGCCGGGCAGGTGGTCGGCCGGGTCGGGCGGGTGCTGCATGCCGGGGAGATCGCGGTCCATGTCCAGACCGATGCCCATGCCGATGCCTTCATCCATGCCCATATCGGAGGTCAGGCCTGCCTCCGGGGCCAGCCTGCCCATGCCGCCTTCCCTGTCCTCTTCACCCAGCTCCTTGCCGTCGAGCAGCCCCTGTTCATACTCGCCGTCCTGCGCATCCTGCGGGTCTTCCAGGAACGGGTTGTCCTCCAGCTTGCTGCGCACCACGGCGGCAAAGTCCAGGGAGGACATCAGCAGCATCCGCACTGCAAGCTGCAGGCGGGGAGAAAGCGTCTGGGACTGGCGTATGTCCGCCCTGAGGTGCATGGAACCCATTTCATCTCCTTGGTGCGATGACCCGAAGACGCAAGCTCCATGCCGCCATGCGGGCGGCGAATCGTCTGGATACACTTTGGGCACGAAACCTGCTGTGGTCTCCCTGCGCAGGCGGCACGGGGCCCAGGGTTTTGCCGCCGCTGCGGGGGATCGGTTCTGGAACAGCGGGGCCGGTCATGGCGTCCACGGCAGAAATTGCCGTTTGGGCGCAAGGTTTTCTGCAAACTTTGCCATGTACCAGTCCACCAGCTTCCACACGGTCCCGCCCCCGGGGGCCCAGAATTCCGTTCCACGGGCGCCGCCGCGTGATGCGCTGCCCGAAGATCCCATGTCCATACGCCTGAGGTTGGTCCTGCTGCTGCTGGCCTTGCTGGTCTTTGTGCTGGCGGCCTCGTCCTGGCTGCTGTTGCGCGCCTACCAATCCGAGCATGCGGCGCAGGAGCAGGCCGCGCGCGTCAGCAGCATGGCCGTGGCCCGTCTGCTGGACAAGGAGCCGCGCACGGCCGGCGCCGACCAGGTGCTGGCGGCCCTGGGGCCCTTGCTGGACTCCGGCTGGCCCGGCTTTCTGGTGGACAGCACAGGCCGCGCCCTGCCGGCCGGGCCCGGCGCGGCAGCCGACCTGCCTGCCTTGCCCGCCGATTTCAGCGAGCGGCTGGCGGCCAGCCTGGCGCAGGCTGCGCCGGGCGTGAAAAGTGCGGGGCAAGGCGCAGAGCAGAGCGCAGGGCAGGACGCTTCGCAGGGCTGGCTGGATCTGCCAGATGCGCAGGGCGGGCCGCTGCGGGCCTTCTTCAGCAAGTCCGCCCAGGGCTGGACCTGGGTGAGCTGGGTCCCCTGTTCTGCGCTGGACCCCGCATGCTCCCGGCCCCTGAAGGGGGTGATCTGGGTGGCCATCGTTTTGTTTGCGGTGGCGGGCCTGGGATTGGCGCGGCTGGCGCTGCGGGGCAGCACGGCCCTGGTGTTGCCGGCAATGGGGGGCAAGGCGCAAGACCAGGGCCAAGGCCAGGGCGGTGGTGATGCCGGCCTGTCCGAAGGCGCTGCGGTGGACGCTGCCGGTCTCGAAGCGGCCGCTGCCCGTCTCCAGAGCGAACGCCTGCAGGTGGTGGGGCGGCTGGCAGGCCGGTTTTCCCATGAGTTCAACAACCAGCTGGGCATTCTGAGCAACAGCGCCTATCTGATAGAGCGGCGCTCCGAGGATCCGGGCCTGCGCCTGCCCGCCCAGGCCATGCTGCGCTCGGTGGACACGGCGAGCCGCCTCACGCAGCAACTGTTGCGTTTTGGGGCGCACCATTGCACGCATGCGCTGGTGGTGGACCTGTACCGCTGGCTGCCCGGCCTGCAGGGCACGCTGGCCGTGGTGCTGGGCAAGCGCATGGCGCTGGAGGTGGCGGAGCCTGCCGAGGCCAGTCAGCCCGGCCAGCCGGCGCCGCGATTGGGCGTGCATGTGGACCCGGATGAGCTGGAGCTGGCGCTGATCAGCATTTTTCTCGCCATCCGCGAAGCAATGACCGATGGCGCGCAGGTGCACATGGCCGCCCGACCGCTGTCCGAGGACCTGGCCCAGGCCCAGGCCGCAGCTTCTCGCGGGGATGCGCTGGTGGAGATCCGCATCGAGGCCATGGCCCACGGGGCGGGCGCCGCCAGCACCGGCTCCGGTACCGGCGAGGCGGGCGCGCCACGGCTGGAACGTGTGGAAAGGCAGGACCCGCCGCCTGTCTTCACTCCATTGAACGATGCCGATGCGGACGCCACCTGCGGCCTGAGCCTGGCGCGCCGCCTGTGCCTGGAGCGCGGTGGCGTGGTGCGGGCCGAGGGTGAGCATGGCCGCTGCCTGGCGGTCTCACTGGTGCTGCCGCGCGTGGCCATGGCGGCGCAGGACTGCCTGGCGCAAAGGCTGGACTGACAGGCTGCCTGGCCGCTTTCAGCGCGGCACGCTCCGCTTGCACAGGTTGAAGATGGCCAGCAGCGCAACGGCGCAGGCCAGAGAAACGAAGATGGACATGGAGGTGGCCGGCGCCTCCGTCTGCGCATTCATGGCCGAAGGCCCCAGCATCGGCGCCAGCAGCCAGCCGCCCAGCAGTGCGCCTATGGCGCCTATGACCACGTTGAGCAAAATGCCTTGCTCGGCCTGGGTGTTCGTGACCATGCTGGTAATCCAGCCGATCAGGCCACCCACCATCAGCCAGATGAGGAAGTCCATGGCATCGCCCTTGAAAAAAAGTTACGGTTGGTGGTCAAGGGCAATCGGCGTGCCCGGCTCCTGCAGGCCGTTCAGAGCCTCGGCTTGTCAGGGGCGGTGTCCTGGTCCGAGGCAGGGCGAATCTCTGCACGCTCCGCCTCATGGCCCGAAGGCGTCTGGGCATCCAGGCCCCGGTCGGGCGACTCGCTGACCTGGGGCAGGTCGGCGGCGTGCTCTATCAATTCCTCGATGATGAAGCGGCCATAGAGTTGGGCGCGCTCGGCGCCGGCGGCCTTCAGGGCATCGGCGGCCGTGCGTGCGGCCTCGTCGTTGTCCACGCGCACCACCAGCCAGTGGTAGCCGCGTTCGGCCAGGGCCTGGTGGGCCTTGACCAGGTTGAGCTCCTGGCCCACGGCGGCAACAGGGCTGGCCTGGCGCAGGTCTTCATCGATCTGGGCCAGCATTTCCCGGTCGGAATAGCGCTGGATGTCCTGGGCGGGCAGCTCCAGCGCCTGCAGCGCGGCCACGCCGTCATCGGCCTGCGCAGCTGTGGGAAACGAGACCACCATGTGGCCCACGGGCTTGAAGACACCGTAGGCGCGGGGAGGAGAGGAGTCCATGGGCTTGTCCTTGGTTGCACGAAGGTGCAAGCAAGGTGGCAAGCAGCGTGCCTGCAAGTTTGGGTGTCAGCCGTGCTCGGCGTCCGTCTCGCCCTTTTTGCCGCCCGCATAGTCCCTGAGCCGGTTGTACAGGGTCTTGAGGCTGATGCCGAGCACGGCCGCCGTGCGTTCCTTCTGGTACTTGCACTGCTTGAGCGTGGCCTGGATGAGCAGCCGCTCGGCCTGCGCCATGGTCATGCCGATGGGCAGCTGTATGGTGGCCGGCTCCGTGTCGGGCAGGTCGTAGGTGGCGGCTGCATGCGCGTGGTCGGCGGGCGCATGCGCTGTGATGGTGGGGGTGATGGGCGTGGTCGATGGCGCTGTCAGTTGCGCGGTCAATGGCGCGCTCATTGGCGCGCTCATTGGCATGGACCCCGCCTGCGGCATATGTGGCATTTGCGGCACTTGCGGCAGGTGCAGCGCGTGGGCGGCCGGATGCACCGGGGCCGGCTGCTGGGCAATGGCCACGGGCGGCCGGGGCAGCCATTCCTGGCTCACCAGCGGGCCGGGCTCCATCACATAGGCGCGCTGCACGGCATTGCGCAATTCGCGCACATTGCCGGGCCAGCTGTATTGCGCAAGCTGCTTGAGGGCCGATGCCGTGAATTGCTTGGCCTGGCCCTCGCGCTGGGAGATGGCGTCCATGAAATGCTGCGCAAGCAGCGGAACGTCGGTCAGGCGCTCGCGCAGCGGCGGCAGCTCGATGGGGAAGACGTTCAGGCGGTACAGCAGGTCTTCGCGCAGCTTGCCGCTGGCCACGGCCTCGTAGGGGCAGCGGTTGGTGGCGGCGATCACGCGCACATCGGTCTGCAGCGTCTGGGTGGAGCCCACGCGCATGAAGCGCCCGGTCTCCAGCACGCGCAGCAGCTTGACCTGCAGCTCCATCGACATTTCCGTGATTTCGTCCAGAAACAGCGTGCCCGTGGCCGCGCGCTCGAAAAAGCCCTGGTGCTGGCGGTCGGCGCCGGTGAAGCTGCCCTTTTCGTGGCCAAAGATCTCGCTTTCGATCAGGTGCGGAGAAATGGCCCCGCAGTTGACCGCCAGGAAGGGCCGGCTGCGCCGCTGGCTCAACTCATGCAGGGTCTGTGCCACGACTTCCTTGCCGGTGCCGCTTTCGCCCGTCAGAAAGACCGTGACCGAGGTACCCGCCACGCGCTCCATCTGCTGGTACAGCCGCTGCATGGGGGCCGAGCCGCCCCACAGCCGGCCAAAGCGCCCTTCCTGGGCGCAGTAGCCGGCGCCTGGCCTGTCTTGCGGGGTGATCTGGTCGAAGGCCGCGCCCGTGACGGTGCTGGTGCCCGTCTCCGGCAGGCCGGCCGTGGGGATCAGAAAGCGCGAAAGAATGTCCTCCAGCCGCCCGATGCCCACGGGCTTGACCAGATAGTCCATGGCGCCGCGGCGCAGGGCCTCGATGGAGGAGTCCAGGCTGGCGTGGCCGGTCACCAGCACGATCTGCGAGTCCTGCGGCACCTGCTGGTCGCCAAAAAGGTCCATGCCGTTGCCATCGGGCAGTTGCAGGTCCAGCAGCACCAGGCTGGGCGGCTGCATGGCCATCTGCCGGCGCGCGTCGCGCAGGGTGTGGGCCACGGCGACCGAGAAGCGGTCCACGCCCACGAGTTCGCGCATGGTCGCTGCGGAATCCGCATCGTCATCGACGATCAGCACGTGGTTCATTGCATGGCCTCCAGGGGTCCTCGCCGCAACGCGTTTTGACAAAATTTCATGATCTGCCAGTTTAAGGGCGAGCATGCGGGCGTCTTTGTCAGTCCACAGGCACAGTGTTTGCCGGGCGTGCGGGAGGCGGGATCAGGGAGGCGGCTGGCGACTGGCGCGCCGGCCGCTGCGGGGCTGCAGCAGCCCCAGGAACAGGCATTCCTTGGCGCTCAGTCCGCGCGGGCGCCTGTCCGGTGCGGTGGGAATGTCCTGTCCAGGTTGCTCGCACAGGGCCAGCACCTGGGGATGGATGTAGAACTTGCGGCAAACCGCACAGGTATTGCCCAGGCGCCGGGCGACCTGCGTGACCAGAGCGTTCAGCGCCGCCGCACTGGTGCCTGCGCCTTCTTGCGATGCTGCCTTGCCTGCAGTCAGCGCAAGTTCCAGCGCCAGTTCCAGCGCGTACACGCTGGCATGCCAGGTGCGGAAATCCTTGGCGCTGAAATCCGGGCCGTCTGAGGTATCTCCGGCATCAGCCCCATGGGCCGCAGCCTTGCCGCAGATCCTGCGGATGTAGTCGTTCACATGCTCGGATCGCACATGGTGGACTTCGCCTTCATCGTCGATGAACTGGAACAGCCGCTGGCCCGGCAGCTCCTGGCAGCGCTTGACGATGCGGGCCACGGCCCGGTCGGACACGCGGGCCTGCTGCAGCACGCCGCTCTTGCCCTTGAAGCTCAGCGTCAGCTCACCCGCGTGCACCTGGGCATGGCGGTTTCTGAGCGTGGTGAGGCCGTAGGAGCCATTGCTCTCCGAATACTCGTCATTGCCTATGCGCAGGGCCGTGCAGTCCAGCAGCCAGACGATGGCGGCCACCACGGTGTCCAGCTGCGGCCGGCCAGGCTTGAGATCGCGCGCCACCGCCCGACGGATGGCGGGCAGGTGGCGGCCAAAGGCGCGCATGCGGTCGAACTTGACCTGCTTGCGCTGTTCCTGCCACTGCGGGTGGTAGCGGTACTGCTTGCGGCCCCGGGCATCGCGGCCCGTGGCCTGCAGGTGGCCCTGGGCATCGGGGCAGATCCAGACATCCACATAGGCCGGTGGAATGGCGAGTTTGCGGATGCGCGCCAGCGCCTGGGCATCGCGCACGGGCTTGCCGTCCTGCGCCACGTAGGAAAAGCCCTTGCCGCGCCGCACGCGGCGCCAGCCGGGCATGCGGTCGTTCACATAGGTCAGGGCAGGGCCGGGGCCGTCTGCGTTCGCTGCCCTGCCCCTGGCTGGCGCGGAGCTCAGTGCACCCCCTGCGGCGGCGGTGGCGGCGGGGCAATGGGCGGGTCGGAGTAGGGCGAAGGTGCAGGGGCCGGGGG
>NZ_JACVUR010000071.1:0-18586 GCF_016516495.1 Delftia sp. S65 | reverse complement strand
CCATGACCCCGACCCCACCCCCGTGCCAGCAGCTGCTGCTGCGCGCCGGCCACGTCATTTCCAAAACCGCCAGCGCATGGCAAATCGAACGGAGCAACCCATGACCCACATCCTGATCCCGCGCACGCCCTCCATGAACCTGCTGCGGCCCTTCATCGAGTGCCCCACATCCGAACTCGACCAGGCCTGGGCTGCGATGGTGCGCATCGCCGAGGTCCAGCACGCACGCACTGGCAGCCAGTGCCTGGCCCAGCCCGTGCTGTATGTCAGCCCTGGGCAGTTGGCCAACCACAGCAACCCCGAAGGCCCAGAGAGCGAGAAAGCTGGCCGCTACCTGCCTGCGCGCGTGACCCCGGCCGGCAAGTTCACGCAGCCGCTATACGCCGGGGAAGCTCCTGCCACAGTGGAGCCCCGGGCGCGCGATCTGCTGGGCATTGTGCGTACCGCTCAGGCCGAGGCCCGCCGCCTGATAAATGGCGAGGACTCAGGCAGCGACCTTGCCCAGACCAAGCTCGACTTGCCCGAGACGCTGCGAGTGCTGGAGCACGCGCTTTCGCAGCCTGCCGCTGTGGCGGGGCCGGCTCTGGATGTGACGCTGGACGAGGACCAGGCCGGCCTGCTGCGCGACATGCTGGGCGATCCTGCCGAATACGAGGAGGCCCTCACCGTGCGGCTGATTGTGTGCGACGGCCATAGGGGACACGGCCTGTATGTCGCCCAGGCTGAGTATCAGGACGAAGGCGCCGCGCTCCTGGCGCCTCTGCCCGCCCCGGCCGCGCCCACCGCGCCACAAGACTGGCGCATCGACACATCCACCGGGCGCGGCATCCTCGTTTACAAGAATTGCTCGGTCATCGAAGCCGAGCAAGCGCCGTATGTGCTGGGGTTGATTGCTGCGGATGCCGCTGCAGCTCACGCGCCCGCCCTGGAAGCGCCTGCAGCCCCTCTGCGCGAGGTCCTGACAGATGGGCAGATCACGGATGCGCTGTGGCGCACGCACCTCCGCTGGATGGAGCAATGCGGCATAGACACGGAGGGCATGATGCCCACCGGAACTTGGCTTGAGCACTGGCTGATCTACGCCCGCGCCGTAGAGCGCGCCGCGCTGGCAGCAGCGCCCCAGGCACCTGCTGCGCCCTCGGCCATGCTCATCGCCACGCGCGCAGCTCTTGCGGAGGCGGCCAAGCGACCAGGCGAACTCGTACCCCTGCCCGAGGGCTTCAAGGAAGAAATCCGGAAATTCAATCTCGGAGAGCCGAGCGTGATCACGGAAATGGTCCACAGCGCGGCGCGGTGCGACAGGCCGCCAGCCGGCTGGACCTGCACCCGTGCGCCTGGACACGACGGCCCCTGTGCGGCAGCACCTGCTGCGCCTGCAGTGGATGCAGAGCTGCTGGAGTTGGCGCAGGCCATCGTCAAATTCAACCGGGAGCACGGCAGCGTGCTTGCTGTGCATATCGACAACCTGGCCGAACTGGTGGACGAGCGCGCAGCCCAGGCCAAGGAAGGCGGTGCGTGATGGCGATGAACAAGAAAGAGCTGGCCGCGATGGCCGACCTGAAGCGCGAACTCGCAGAGGCCCGCGCTCTCCGCTTCACCCCGAAGGTTGTGCCGGACCTGCCCGCGCCCGCGCCGGCTTTGTCTGGTAAGACATCGGGCTGGGACTTCAGCGCCTATGGCAAGAACGTGCACCAAGCATGGTCCGAGTCCTATGCCCACGGCCATGGACCTGCCCGTAGTCAGAAACTGAGCGCATCCCAAGGCTCCAGGCCCCTCTACAGCACCAAGCTGCTTGCCTTCCGGGCAATGCGCAACGCGCTGGAGCAGCGGTTTGCGGGCGAACTCGCCCAGGTAGATGCATGGATCGAGCAGGAGGCCGCAGCCCAGGCAGCAGCCAAGGGGGACAACCATGGCTAAGAAAAAACTCCCGGCGCCACGATTGCAACTTCGCTGGATGCCGAGTTCTGCAGATCCAGTGCACCAATGGGAATGCCACTATGAACTGGTCATGCCACTACGGGGCGGAGATATTCGCGCCGAACGAATTGGCCGGCGTGGTGGCAAGTTGTCTTCTTTGAAGGAGTTGGCAATCCCAATGAAGCCCCCGACCCTGCGCGGCGGCCAATCTACGCCGTGCACCTGCCCGTTCAAAGGTACTCGCTTTTACGACGCGCCGTATCGGGATGGCGCTCATGCGCAGTGGGATGCGGCAGCGCTCGGCAACCTCCCGCTTTTCGTGATCGCGCCGGACGGGATGGCCTTTAGCCATGCCGATGACTTGAAAAGGCGGGCAGCAGCAGCCAAGGGGGCGTGAGCATGGGATACACCCTGAACCCGCGAAACAAGGCGGCAGGCGACTTCGACACCGGCGGATTCTCGTGGCCGTGGATGTTGGATGCCGGCGTTGGCCTGCCCTTGGGCTATGGCAAGGCCTTCGTGCCTGGACAGTACGTCGCGCGGAATCGCAAGGATGGACTGTGCGTTTCCACAAACGATGGCGCCCGGGTCTCGGCCTCCGAAGCGAAGCAGATGGCGCAGATCGCTCGCTGGGTGGCCGACCTGCAGGACAGCCTGTATGCCGAGTGGGAAAAGATGCCGGCCAGCGAACAGCAGCGCATGCGTGACGACCGCACCCGCCTTTACACCCTGCCCGTGCGCCGCGACTTCGTTGAGGAAACGCGCGCATTTGCTGACTGGGCCGAGAAGTCTGGAGGCTTCCGTGTCTGGTAACGAACCATCGCGCCCCACTGGGCACAAGGAGAGCACATGAAAGAGCACCCACCATTCGGCACGGCGCCGATCCGCTGCGGCCGCACGCGCTGCAGCTGGCGCGGCTACGAGACCGACCTGAAAAAGGTGCCCGGCACCATCGGCGGCTTGCGCTGCACCCGCAACGCCTGCCCGACCTGCGGCTGCGACAGCTACTCGTTCATGACGGCAGGCGAGATCGAGGCATGGGAACGGAAGCAGCGCGCCCAGGCGCAGCAGAAAGGATCGTCATGACCAAAGAAGACCTGAAGCGCCTACGCGAACTCGCCGAGGCCGCCGAAGGCAGTGGGCAGTGCGTTTGCGTCAACCCGCGCGACATGCTGGGCCTGCTGGATTCAATGACCACGATGGCGCGTGCGGTCCACGCGCTCCAAGTTATCAACCACGAACAGCGCAAGCTCCTCGATTCCACCATCTGCGGGCGCGGCCCCATAACCGAAGCCGAGTGGCTGCGCGTGTCCAGGGTGCTGGAGGGCGCTCAAGCTGTTGTCGGAGGATCACCATGAAGATGGCCAAGCCCAGCGAACGCGACATCGATGCGGCCGGGGAACTACTCTCCCTGATGAACGACCTCTCCTGCGGGTACTGCCCATGGGATGGCGACGAGGACGCCACCTACTTCGATCCCGATGACAGGGACCACCTGCGCCGACTCTACGATGCGATCGACCGCCTGCTGGATCGCGCGCCAGGCTTCACCAACCGGGTGATCGGCGGCATGTGCTACGTGATCTGCTGGGACCGCAACCAGATCCTGGACCCTGCAGACGATTGCCTGACTCTGCATCCTGACCTCCGCGCCGGCCTGCAGCTGCTGGAGCGACAGCGCGCGGACTTCCTCCCCAACCTGGAGAGCGAGGCCCGCGCGGCCGTGGCCAGCACCATCGAGACGGCTGCTGCACGGCACCTGGCCGAAATGCGTCTGTCCGCAGATGTGGCAGCTATCCAGCGCTCCCTGCCTCATCAGTGGTTCGGCGGCTGGGATTTGGCCTCTGGACCCGACACCACCGGCTATTGGCCGCGGCGATAGCACCACCGCAAACTCTCGTCACGCAGCCCCGCCCTTGAGCGGGGTTTCTCATTTCTGGGCCTGCAATGAACATCAACCTCAGCACCTTCAACGGCGTTCCGGTATTCCAGACTCCATATGCAGTGACCGTTCATGTGTCCTGGGAGTTGCGCCGGCACCCAATCGCCAAGCGCCGCCGACGCTGGGCCGCTGTGCGCGTGGAAAGCCGCTCGCCTGCTTGCTTCCGAACCCCGCAAGGACTGTTCATGCATCCGGCCGTGTTCGCTCGGCTACGCGAGCACTTCGGGGCGTACACGCTGCCATGACAACACCACGCAACTCCTGGGAGGCCGCTGACAAAGCCTACCTGACCCATCACTTCGCGTGCCCCCAGTGTTGCGCAGCTGGCGTCCTGCCTGGTCGGCAGGAACGTTGCCACGCTGGCCAGACGCTCTGGACTCAATACCTCAATGCCGGTACGCCGCCGCATTTCACTTGGATAAATCAACCCAGTGTGCGCGGAAAGAACCCGTTTTGAGCCCCAAATTCGGTGGATTACATGAAACACACAGTTACAGAACCTGGCGCCCCAGGAAATACCGTGCCATCCCAAGGCGCGGATTGGGTGCTTGCCACGAAATACAAGGAAATGACTGGCATCACGCCGATGACCATCCATAACCGCCGTCGCTCCGGCATTTGGCTGGATGGCACGCATTGCGGCGTCGTGGGCAGACACCTCTATGTAAACGTAAAGGAAGCAGATCAGTGGATAAAAAATCAGCTCCATCAACTCCGGCGGGCGTGACAGTCCGGGAAATGGCCACGGGCGCTCGAATTCAGATCGCGTTCTCGTGGCACGGGCAGCAATGTCGGGAGCTGCTGCCCCCTGGGCCGGTCAACAAGGGCAGCATCCAGTACGCAGCAAACCTGCGCGCTGAGATCCGGCGCAAAATTACAGATGGCACGTTTGTGTATGCCGAGTACTTCCCGGGTAGTTCGAAGGCCCGCGCGCCAGATCCACTTTCCTGCCTGATGGAAGAGATGTTGGTGAAGCAATTGGAGCTGTACCGCAGGCAGGTCGAGAACGGGAAGATGTCGCCAGCCACATTCCGTGGCTACGAAAAAAGCATCAGCGGGGAGCGCATGCGGCGATGGCATGGTCTCAAGCTCCATGAAGTCACGCCTTCCGCCCTCCGGGAGTGGATCAGCGGGATGGACTGCACCAGCAAGGCTATCCGGAACATGCTGATTCCCTTGCGCAGCGTGTTTGAAGATGCGCTGAACGACGGACTGATCGAGTTCAATCCCTTCGACCGGCTCGCGCTCACCAAGCTCATCCGCCAGACGAGCAAGGCAAGCGACTATGTGATCCAGCCCTTCACGCAGGCGGAGCGGGAGCAGATCCTGCTGGCGTGCAGAGACGATGAGCGGCCGATGATCCAGTTCTGGTTCAACACAGGTCTGAGGCCGGGCGAGTTGCAGGCCCTCGAATGGAGGCACATCGACTGGGAGAAAGCAACGGCCCGGATCGAGCAAAACCAAGTCGTGGGTGTGCTCAAGGCACCGAAAACGGCGGCAGGCATCCGCAGCGTGGACCTGAACTTCGAAGCCATGGAGGCGCTGCGAGCGCAGAAGGCATTCAGCATGCTCCGCGGCGCACGGGTGTGGCTCAACCCCCGGACGCTGGAGCCCTGGACAACTGATGCCCAGGTGCGCAAGACCGCATGGATGCCCATCATGCAGCGTTCCGGCATCCCATACCGGAACCCCTATCAGGTGCGGCATACCTACGCTTCTTCGATCCTGACCGCCGGCGCCAACCCGTGGTATGTCGCCCAGCAACTGGGCCACGAAGATGTGGAGATGGTCTTTCGCACCTACGGGAAGTTCATCCGCGAGGACTACCAGAAGCCCCGGGCCACGCTCCAGGCGGTGAACTGAGCCCGTGTGAATCCGGTGTGATTCCGGTGTGAATTTCAGGGCAACACAGGGCAACGAGCGGGCGAAAAAAAACGCCACACAGCGGGGTTTCCGTTGTGTGGCGTTGTCCTGGATGGTGGAGCTGGCGGGAATTGAACCCGCGTCCGCAAGCCTTCGCCGGGCAGATCTACATGTTTAGCGTTCTGTTTTGAGTCTCGCCTCCCAAGTCGCGCAGGCGCACGCTACCCGGGATGCCAGCTTCCTTGGATCTTGCCACGTACTAAGAAGCCCAGCACGCAGCCAGCTGATGTAAATTCCCTTGCAGCCGGGAGGTATTGCTACCCCCTTGCCCAGCCCATCAGCGTGCTGTTGCAAGGCTCACCGGATTTAAGCGGCGAGTGCGAAACGTTCGTCGTTTGCAGTTAGTTTTTTGAATGGAGATTTACGAGCGTCACTCAAGCTCGACATGCACCACACCGGTCCCGAACCCACGTCGAAACCAGGACAGCCCCAAGGCTCATATCTTAGCCTCTTTCCAGCAGTTTCAAGAGCTCCAGCGGAGAATAGATTTGCGCATCCGCCTGCCACTGCAGCGTATCGCCCGCTGCGCCAAGGTAGCCGTAGCAGGCCGCCACGGTCTTCATGCCTGCGGCCTTGCCTGCAACGATGTCGCGCTCATCATCACCCACATAGACAAAACACTGCGGGGGCAGGCCGATACGCGCGGCAGCTTCCAGCAACGGTGCTGGATGGGGCTTTGCGTGGGGCGTGGTATCACCGCTGACGATGGCACCAGCGCTCGCGAAAAGCGGCATCTGCTGCGTCAGCGGATCGGTGAAACGCATGGATTTGTTGGTGACCACTCCCCAGGGCATGGATGCCGCCTGGAGCTGTGCAATGAGCTCCGGGACACCATCGAACGCATAGGTGCGCTCGGTCATGCACTGCTCGTAGTTGCGGAAAAACTCCTCGCGCATCTCCGGAAACTCCGGCGAGTCAGGCGTGAGCCCGAAGCCCACGCCCAGCATCCCCCGTGCCCCGGCGCCCGCCATGGGCCGATACCGCTCATAGGGAAGCGACTGCAGGCCACGGTCAATGCGCATCCTGTCTGCGGCCGCACCCAGGTCGGGTGCACTGTCGATCAAGGTGCCGTCCAGGTCGAACAGAACAGCTCGGACTTCTTGCCACATGCGGCTCACCCTTCTGCCCGGCGCGTTGCCAGCATGTAGTTCACCGACGTGTCCGCGCTGAGCCAGTAGCGCCCGGTGATGGGGTTGTGCTGCAGACCCTTGCTGGCCTGCAGGTCAAGGCCAGCCTGACGGGCAAACATGGCGAGTTCGCTGGGCTGGATCAGCTTGGCGTACTCATGCGTCCCCTTGGGAATCATCTTGAGCAGGTACTCCGCCGCCACAATGGCCAGACCAAAGGCCTTGGCACTGCGGTTGATCGTGGAGAAGAACACCCAGCCCCCAGGCTTGACCAGCTCGGCGCAGGCCGCGACCACGGAAGCGGGATCGGGCACATGCTCGAGCATCTCCATGCAGGTCACCACGTCAAAGGAGCCAGGCTGCTCCTCGGCCAGACGTTCCACGCTGACTTCGTGGTAGTGGATGTTCGGAGTACCCGTTTCCAGCGCATGCAACTGGGCCACGCGCAACGCCTTGGTGGCCAGGTCGATGCCCACCACCTCTCTCGCCCCCTTGCGGGCCATGGAATCGGCGAGGATGCCGCCACCGCAGCCGACATCAAGGACCCTGCGGCCCTTCAAGGGAGCTTGCGCATCAATCCAGTCCAGGCGCAACGGATTGATCTGATGCAAAGGTTTGAACTCACTTTCCGGGTCCCACCAGCGATGGGCCAGGCTGGAGAATTTCTCCAGCTCCGCCGGGTCGGCATTGACGTTGATTGCGTTGCTCATGGCTCGATTGTCGGCGATTGCGACGACCGTTCGGCCATAAAAAAAGCCCCGTTGCCGGGGCTTTTGCGGGAAGCAATCGAAAGATTACTGAGCGGCGCGGGTGCCGACCACTTCGATTTCCACGCGACGGTTCTTTGCGCGGCCTTCCTTGGTCTTGTTGTCGGCGATGGGCTGCTTTTCGCCCTTGCCTTCAGTGTAGACGCGGTTCTTTTCGATGCCCTTGGACACCAGGTAAGCCTTCACAGCTTCAGCGCGGCGAACCGACAGCTTCTGGTTGTAGGCGTCAGAGCCAACGGAGTCGGTGTGACCGACGGCGATGACCACTTCCAGGTTGATGCCCTTGACCTTGGAGGCCAGGTCATCCAGCTTGGCCTTGCCTTCGGGCTTCAGAACCGACTTGTCGAAGTCGAAGAAAGCGTCAGCAGAGAAGGTCACCTTGGAAGCCACGGCCGGAGCGGGAGCCGGTGCCGGAGCGGGAGCTGCCGGAGCGGGCGTTGCGGCAGGAGCCACAGCGGCTGCCACAGGCTTCAGGGCACCGTCGCAGTCAGCTGCTGCAGTGGCGGGCGTCCAGTTGGCATCGCGCCAGCACAGTTCGTTCGTGCCGTTCTTCCACACCAGTTCGCTGGTGCCGTTTTGCCAGTTGTCGATGGTCTTGCCACCGTCAGCAGCCTTCACTTGTGCGCCAGCAGCCGTTGCGAGGGCGGCAGAGGCAAACAACATCGCCACTTTGTTCAGTTTCTTCATGGTTCTCCTCTTGGGGAAAAAGCCGCAGCAGGGCTGCGAATCTGTGGACGTTATCAGTGACCATCACCAAAAACGTTGAATTGATTGTGCCATACGTCACAAGCAGACGGACCGCCAAGCGGGCGCCAACAAGTAGGACAGCGGCGGAATTCCAGGGTTATGTTGCTCGGCTGCTACACGTCATTCGACCTAAAATGGGCCTTTTCCCGCCGTCAGAGTATCGCCACACATGACCCAGTTTGCTAAAGAAACCCTGCCCATCAGCCTCGAAGAGGAGATGCGTCGCAGCTATCTCGATTACGCAATGAGCGTGATCGTGGGCCGGGCGCTGCCCGATGCGCGAGATGGTCTCAAGCCTGTGCATCGGCGCGTGCTGTTCGCCATGCACGAGCTCAACAACGACTGGAACCGGCCGTACAAGAAGTCGGCGCGTATCGTCGGCGACGTGATCGGTAAGTACCACCCGCACGGAGACAGCGCGGTGTACGACACCATCGTGCGCATGGCACAGGACTTCTCGCTGCGCCACATGCTGGTCGACGGGCAGGGCAACTTCGGTTCGGTGGACGGGGACAGCGCGGCGGCGATGCGTTACACCGAAATCCGCCTGTCCAAGATCTCCCACGAGATGCTGGGCGACATCGACAAGGAGACGGTGGACTACGGCCCGAACTACGACGGCAGCGAGCGCGAGCCGCTGGTGCTGCCTGCACGGCTGCCCAACCTGCTGGTCAACGGTTCCTCGGGCATTGCCGTGGGCATGGCCACCAACATTCCTCCGCACAACCTCAACGAGGTGGTGGATGCCTGCCTGCACCTGCTGCAGACGCCTCAGGCCACCATCGACGAGCTGATGGAGATCATTCCCGCGCCTGACTTCCCCACGGCCGGCATCATCTATGGCATCAACGGTGTCAAGGAAGGCTACCGCACGGGTCGCGGACGCGTGGTGATGCGCGCCAAGTGCCACTTCGAGGACATCGATCGCGGCCAGCGCCAGGCCATCATCGTTGACGAGCTGCCCTACCAGGTCAACAAGAAGACGCTGCAGGAGCGCATGGCAGAGCTGGTGCACGAGAAGAAGATCGAAGGTATCAGCCACATCCAGGACGAGTCCGACAAGTCGGGCATGCGCCTGGTGATCGAGCTCAAGCGCGGCGAAGTGCCCGAGGTCGTGCTCAACAACCTGTACAAGCTGACCCAGCTGCAAGACACCTTCGGCATGAACATGGTGGCGCTGGTCGATGGCCAGCCCAAGCTGTGCAACCTGAAGGATCTGGTCGAGGTCTTCCTGCAGCACCGCCGCGAAGTGGTCACGCGCCGCACGGTGTATGAGCTGCGCAAGGCGCGCGAGCGTGGCCATGTGCTGGAAGGCCTGGCGGTCGCGCTGGCCAATATCGACGACTTCATCGCCATCATCCGCAACGCGCCGACGCCGCCTGTGGCCAAGGCCGAGCTGATGACGCGCAACTGGGACAGCAAGCTGGTGCGCGAGATGCTGACGCGCACCCGCACCGATGGCGGCGTGGTCAACGCCGACGACTACCGCCCCGACGGACTGGAGCGCGAATTCGGCATGCAGGCCGATGGCCTGTACCGCCTGTCCGAAACCCAGGCCCAGGAAATCCTGCAGATGCGCCTGCAGCGCCTGACCGGCCTGGAGCAGGACAAGATCGTCGCCGAGTACAAGGACGTGATGTCCGTCATCGAGGACCTGCTGGACATCCTGTCCAAGCCCGAGCGCGTGTCGGCCATCATTGGCGACGAGCTCAAGCAGATCAAGGCCGAGTTCGGCCAGAGCAAGGTCGGCGCCCGCCGCAGCACGGTCGAGTACAGCGCGCAGGACCTGTCCACCGAGGACCTGATCACGCCCACCGACATGGTGGTCACGCTCAGCCACACGGGCTACATCAAGAGCCAGCCGCTGTCCGAGTACCGCTCGCAAAAGCGCGGCGGACGCGGCAAGCAGGCCACGGCCACCAAGGAAGACGACTGGATCGACCAGCTGTTCATCGCCAACACGCACGACTACCTGCTGTGCTTCTCCAACCGCGGCCGCCTGTACTGGCTCAAGGTCTGGGAAGTGCCTGCAGGTTCGCGCGGCTCGCGTGGCCGCCCCATCGTCAACATGTTCCCGCTGCAGGATGGCGAGAAGATCAACGTGGTGCTGCCGCTGACGGGCGAGTACCGCAGCTTCCCGGCCGACCACTATGTGTTCATGTCCACCAGCATGGGCACCGTGAAGAAGACGGCGCTGGACGAGTTCTCCAACCCGCGCAAGGCCGGCATCATCGCCGTGGGCCTGGACGAGGGCGACTTCCTGATCGGCGCAGCCCTGACCGACGGCAAGCATGACGTGATGCTGTTCAGCGACGGCGGCAAGGCCGTGCGCTTCGACGAAAACGACGTGCGCCCCATGGGCCGCAACGCGCGTGGCGTCAAGGGCATGAACCTGGAAGAAGGCCAGAGCGTGATCGCCATGCTGGTGGCCGAGGACGAGTCGCAAAGCGTGCTCACGGCCACCGAGAACGGCTACGGCAAGCGCACCTCCATCGTGGAGTACACGCGCCATGGCCGCGGCACCAAGGGCATGATTGCCATCCAGCAGTCCGAGCGCAACGGCAAGGTCGTCGCCGCCACCCTGGTGCATGCCGATGACGAAATCATGCTGATCACCGACACTGGCGTGCTGGTGCGTACCCGGGTATCGGAAATCCGCGAACTGGGCCGCGCCACCCAGGGCGTGACGCTGATCTCCCTGGACGAAGGCGCCAAGCTCGGCGGCCTGCAGCGCATCGTTGAAAACGATGCCAACGAAGTCGAGGACGAGGCCACGGGCGAGGAGGCCACGGGCGGCGACGAAGCCGCTGCCGAAGGCACGGGCGAGCCCGCCTGATGACCCAGCCGCCGCTGGGGCTGCCTCCCGCACCGGGAGCGCAGCCCCAGCGGCGGCCCAGATTTTTGACAGTTGCAGGCACCGCCCGAACTGGCGCCTGCGCGTGACTTGACAGTGAACTCCATGAACCGCCCTTACAACTTCTCCGCCGGCCCCGCCGCCATTCCCGCCGAAGTGCTGCAGCAGGCAGCCGCCGAAATGCTCGACTGGCACGGGTCCGGCATGAGCGTGATGGAGATGAGCCACCGCGGCAAGGAGTTCATCTCCATCTATGAACAGGCCGAGGCCGACCTGCGCGAGCTGCTGGCCGTACCGCCCGAGTTCAAGATCCTGTTCATGCAAGGTGGCGGCCTGGCCGAGAACGCCATCGTTCCCCTGAACCTGTCGCGCGCAGGCACGGTGGACTTCGTGCTCAGCGGCAGCTGGAGCCAGAAGTCGGCCAAGGAAGCACGCAAGTACGTGGCCGACGCGCACATCGCGGCCAGCGGCGAGGAGGGCAAGTTCACCGCCCTGCCCGCCCCCGAGAGCTGGCAACTGAGCCGCGGCGCCAGCTACGTGCACATCTGCAGCAACGAAACCATCCATGGCGTGGAGTTCCAGGAGCTGCCCGACCTGAAGGCGCTGGGCTGCGATGCTCCGCTGGTGGTTGACTTCTCCTCGCACGTGGCCTCGCGCCCCGTCGATTGGAGCCGCGTGGGCCTGGCGTTCGGCGGCGCGCAGAAGAACCTGGGCCCGGCCGGCCTGACCCTGGTCATCGTGCGCGAGGATCTGCTGGGCCACGCCCTGCCGGCCTGCCCTTCGGCCTTCGACTACAAGACCGTGGCCGACAACCAGTCGATGTACAACACGCCGCCGACCTGGGGCATCTACATCGCGGGCCTCACATTCCAATGGATCAAGCGCCAGACCGAAGGCGGCCTGACCGGCGTGGCCGCCCTGGAGGCGCGCAACATCGCCAAGGCTGACCTGTTCTACCAGTACGTGGACCAGTCCTCGTTCTACGTGAACAAGGTCGCTGCCAATTGCCGCTCGCGCATGAACATCCCCTTCTTCCTGCGCGACGAATCGCGCAATGACGCCTTCCTGGCCGGAGCCCGGGAACGCGGCCTGCTGCAGCTCAAGGGCCACAAGTCCGTCGGCGGCATGCGTGCCAGCATCTACAACGCCATGCCCATCGCTGGCGTGCAGGCGCTGGTGGAGTACATGCGCGAATTCGAACAGCGCAACGCCTGACCGACCACACTCCCGCCCATGAGCACCACACCCCAAGCCTCTCCCGATCTGGCGCATCTGCGCGTGCAGATCGACGATATCGACCAGCAACTGCTGGACCTGCTGAACCGACGCGCCCGCGTGGCCGAGCAGGTCGGCGAGGTCAAGAAGCGTGAAGGCACGCCCTTCTTCCGCCCGGACCGCGTGGCCCAGGTCATCCAGAAGATCGAGTCCGCCAATCCCGGCCCGCTCAAGAACGGCCATGTCTCGGCCATCTGGCGCGAGATCATGTCGGCCTGCCTGGCGCTGGAGTCGCCCCAGCGCGTGGCCGTGCTGGGCCCGGCGGGCACGTTCTGCGAGGAAGCCGCCATCCAGTACTTCGGCGGCGCGGCCGATTTGATGTACTGCAACAGCTTCGACGAGGTGTTCCACGCCACGGCCGCAGGCAGCGCGCAGTACGGCGTGGTGGGCGTGGAGAACTCCAACGAAGGCGTGGTCACGCGCTCGCTGGACATGTTCCTGCACACGCCCTGCCACGTGGTGGGCGAGGTCAGCCTGCTGGTGCGCCACAACCTGCTTCGCAGCAGCAACACGACCGAAGGCATCGAAGTCGTGGCAGCCCATCCCCAGGCCCTGGCACAGTGCCAGGGCTGGCTGGCCAAGCACCTGCCGCATGCCGAGCGCCGCCCGGTGTCCAGCAATGCCGAAGGCGCCCGCCTGGCGGCGCTGCACCCCAACATCGCCGGCCTGGCCAGCGAACGCGCGGCCCAGCAATTCGGCCTGCATGTGGTGGCGCATGCCATCCAGGACGATGCCTACAACCGCACGCGCTTCGCCGTCATCTGCCTGCCGCACACGCTGGCCACGCCCTCGCCCAGCGGCCAGGATTGCACCAGCATCATCATCTCCGTGCCCAACCGCCCAGGTGCCGTGCATGACCTGCTGGTGCCGCTCAAGAGGCACGGCGTGTCGATGACGCGCTTCGAGTCGCGCCCCGCGCGCACCGGCCAGTGGGAGTACTACTTCTACATCGACCTCGAAGGCCACCCGGCAGAGCCCAACGTGGCCAGCGCGCTGGAAGAGTTGCGCGGCCTGTGCGCCTTCTACAAGGTGCTGGGCACCTACCCGGTATCCAAGTGATGCAGCCCTTTGAACAACTGGGCCTGATCGGCTGCGGCCTCATGGGCGGCTCGTTCGCCCTGGCGCTCAAGCAGGCAGGGCTGGTCAAGCGCGTCGTGGGCTACAGCAAGTCGCCTTCGACGACCGAACGCGCTCGCCAGATGGGCGTCATCGATGTGGAGGCCCCCTCCGCCCTGCTGGCCGCCGCCGGTGCCGACCTGGTGCTGCTGGCCGTGCCCGTGGCGGCAACCGAGGCCACGCTCAAGTCCATCAAGCACCTGGTCACGCCCGAGATGATGATCATGGACGTGGGCTCCACCAAGGTCGATGTGGTGCATGCCGCCCGCTCGGCCCTGCGCGACCAGCTCGGCTCTTTCGTCCCGGCCCACCCCATTGCAGGCAAGGAAGTCTCGGGCGTCGAGCACTCCGACCCCCAGCTGTACAAGGGCGCACAGGTCATCCTGACGCCCACCGAACGCACGCTGACCGACCACCTGCAAAAGGCCCGCTCCCTGTGGGAACTGCTGGGCTGCCGCGTGCGCGCCATGTCGCCTGAAGCCCACGACAGCGCCTTTGCCACGGTCAGCCACCTGCCGCATCTGCTGGCCTTCGCCATGATGCAAAGCGTGATCACCCAGCCCGACTCCGACGACGTGCTGTCCCTGGCCGGCCCCGGCTTCCGCGACTTCACGCGCATTGCCGCAGGCGATCCCAAGATGTGGCGTGATGTGCTGCTGGCCAACAGCGAGCAGGTTCTGGCACAGTCGCGCCAGTTCCAGCAGGCGCTGCAGCAACTCGAATCCCTGATCCAGGCCGGTGACGGACAAGGTCTTGAAGACCGCCTGACCCTGGCCAGCGCCGCGCGCGCCCATTGGCGCATGGGCGCTCCGCGCCGCTGACGCGCAACGCAGGGCAAGCGCCAGACGCAAGCCCGGCGCACCCAAAGCGCTCCTGTGCATTGCGGCCGGCGCGGCCGCAATGCCTCCCGACAGCCTGTTTGCATCCGAATTGCCATGTTCAGTACCGCCTTCCTCGATATCCCCCCTCTTTCCCGCGCGCAGGGCACGGTGAGCCTGCCGGGCTCCAAGAGCATCTCGAACCGCGTGCTGCTGCTCGCGGCACTGAGCCAGGGCACGACCGTGGTCCACGACCTGCTCGACTCGGACGACACGCGCGTCATGCTCCGGGCCCTGCAGCAACTGGGCTGCACGGTGGAGCCTGCGACCATCACCCTCGGCCAGCCCGTGCGCATCACCGGCCTGGGCGGCGTCCTGCCCTCCGGCGCCAGTGCCGAACTGTTCATGGGCAACGCCGGCACGGCCATGCGGCCGCTGACGGCAGCCCTGTCCGTGCTGGGCGGCGACTTCAAGCTCAGCGGCGTGCCGCGCATGCATGAGCGCCCCATCGGCGATCTGGTCGATGCGCTGCGCCAGCTCGGCTGCCGCATCGACTATCTGGGCAACGAGGGCTTTCCTCCGCTGCACATCCGCCAGCCCGATTTCTCGCAGTTGCCGCACAGCCCCATCCAGGTGCGTGGCGATGTCTCCAGCCAGTTCCTGACCTCGCTGCTGATGGCGCTGCCGCTGCTGGCCAACACGCGCGACATCACCATCGAAGTCGTGGGCGAGCTGATCTCCAAGCCCTACATCCACATCACGCTGGAATTGCTGGCCCGCTTCGGCATTGCCGTGCACAACGAGAACTGGCAGCGCTTCACCATCCCGGCCGGCAGCCGCTACAGCTCGCCCGGCGAGATCCATGTCGAGGCAGACGCCTCTTCGGCCAGCTACTTCATCGCACTGGGCGCCATCGCCTCGGACAGCGCCGAAGGCATCCGCATCCTCGGTGTGGGACTGGACTCCATCCAGGGCGATATCCGCTTTGTCGAGGCCGCGCGCGCCATGGGCGCCGAGGTGGAAGGCGGCCCCAACTGGCTGCGCATCCGCCGTGGCGCATGGCCGCTCAAGGCCATCGACCTGGACTGCAACCACATCCCCGATGCCGCCATGACGCTGGCCGTCATGGCCCTGTATGCCGATGGCACGACCACGCTGCGCAATATCGCAAGCTGGCGTGTCAAGGAAACCGACCGCATCGCGGCCATGACCAAGGAACTGCGCAAGCTGGGCGCCGATGTCGAGGAGGGTGCGGACTACATCCGCATCACGCCGCCCGCGTCCACCGCCGCATGGCGTGCGGCCAGCATCCACACCTATGACGACCACCGCGTGGCCATGTGCTTCTCGCTGGCGGCCTTCAATCCGGCCGCCCTGCCCGTGCGCATCGAAGACCCCAAGTGCGTTGCCAAGACCTTCCCCGACTACTTCGAGGCCCTGTTCTCGGTCTGCGAGACGGCCCGCGCGCGCATTCCCGTGATCTGCATTGATGGCCCCACGGCCTCGGGCAAGGGCACGATTGCCGCCGAGGTCGCCCAGGCTCTTGGCTACCACCTGCTGGACTCGGGCGCGCTGTACCGGCTCACGGGGCTGGCCGCATCGCGCGCCGGCCTGGTGCTGGACGAACCGCATGCCCAGCAGATCGCCGTGCTGGCGCGCGAGCTGCCCGTGCGCTTTGACGCCGAGCAGCGCATCTGGCTGGGTGACGAGGATGTCACCCTCATCCTGCGCAGCGAGGAGTCGGGCATGAACGCCTCGCGCGTCTCGGCCCTGCCTGCCGTGCGCGACGCGCTGGTGGACCTGCAGCTGTCCTTCCAGCAGCTTCCGGGGCTGGTTGCCGACGGCCGCGACATGGGCACGGTGATCTTTCCCCATGCTCCCCTCAAGGTCTATTTGTCGGCCTCCGCCGCCTGTCGCGCCGAGCGCCGGCATAAGCAGTTGATTTCCAAAGGAATTGCCGCTAACATAAGCGCCCTTCGGGCTGACCTTGAAGCACGCGATGCGCGGGACATGAACCGCAGCGTCGCACCGCTCAAGCCCGCCCAGGATTCCATGCTGCTTGACAGCTCCGAGCTCTCCATCGAAGAGGTGGCAGAGCAGGTGCTTTCGTGGTGGCAGGAACGCCAGCCGTTCGGCCGCGACTGATTGCCAGTTGCGCCGCACGTCGGCAAACCCGCCCTCCGGGCCCAGACATGGCGGCACCGCCCCATGTACGGCCCGAGGTCCATAGACTCCAACACCGTGGTTGAACCCACAACACCTCCGCAAACAGTCCTAGAAACGCCTGGCAATAGTGCCGGCGGAAACCTGTTTGCGGGCAAGGAAATACATGTCTGAATCTTTTGCCTCCCTGTTTGAAGAATCGCTGCAACGCACGGAAATGCGTCCTGGCGAGGTCATCACCGCTGAAGTCGTGCGCGTCGAGCACAACTTCGTCGTCGTGAACGCTGGCCTGAAGTCGGAAGCCTACGTGCCAATCGACGAATTCAAGAACGACCAGGGAGAAATCGAAGTCCAGGTGGGCGACTTTGTGTCGGTCGCCATCGGCTCGATCGAAAACGGCTACGGCGACACCATCCTGTCGCGCGACACCGCCAAGCGCCTGGCCTCGTGGCTGGCTCTGGAAAAGGCCCTGGAATCGGGCGAATTCGTGACCGGCACGACCTCCGGCAAGGTCAAGGGCGGCCTGACGGTGCTGGTCAACGGCATCCGCGCCTTCCTGCCCGGTTCGCTGATCGACACCCGTCCGATCAAGGACCTGACTCCGTACGAAAACAAGACGATGGAGTTCAAGGTCATCAAGCTGGACCGCAAGCGCAACAACGTGGTGCTGAGCCGCCGCGCCGTGGTCGAAGCCTCGATGGGCGAAGAGCGCGCCAAGCTGATGGAAACGCTGAAGGAAGGCGCCATCGTTCAAGGCGTGGTCAAGAACATCACCGAATACGGTGCGTTCGTGGACCTGGGCGGCATCGACGGCCTGCTGCACATCACCGACATGGCATGGCGCCGCGTACGTCATCCCTCGGAAGTCGTGCAGGCTGGCCAGGAAATCACCGCCAAGATCCTCAAGTTCGACACCGAGAAGAACCGTGTCTCGCTGGGTCTGAAGCAAATGGGCGACGACCCGTGGATGGGCGTTTCGCGCCGCTACCCCTCGAGCACCCGCCTGTTCGGCAAGGTCACGAACATTGCCGACTACGGCGCGTTCGTCGAGCTGGAACCCGGCATCGAAGGCCTGGTGCACGTCTCCGAAATGGACTGGACCAACAAGAACATTGCTCCGACCAAGCTCGTTACCCTGGGTGACGAAGTCGAAGTCATGGTGCTGGAGATCGACGAAGACAAGCGTCGCATCTCGCTGGGCATGAAGCAGTGCAAGGCCAACCCCTGGCAAGAGTTCGCTCAGAACACCAAGCGCGGCGACCGCGTCAAGGGCCCGATCAAGTCGATCACCGACTTCGGCGTGTTCGTGGGTCTGGCTGCCGGTATCGACGGCCTGGTGCACCTGTCCGACCTGTCCTGGAACGAGCCCGGCGAAGCTGCCGTGCGCAACTACAAGAAGGGCCAGGAAGTCGAAGCCATCGTGCTGGCCGTGGACGTCGAGCGCGAGCGCATCTCCCTGGGCATCAAGCAGCTGGACAGCGATCCCTTCACGACCTTCGTGACCGTGAACGACAAGGGCCAGATCGTGTCGGGCAAGGTCAAGACGGTGGACGCACGTGGTGCTGAAATCGACCTGGGCGAAGACATCATCGGTTACCTGCGTGCTTCGGAAATCGCCGTGGACCGCGTGGAAGATGCCCGCTCGGTGCTGAAGGAAGGCGACGAGATCACCGCCGTGGTGGTCAATGTGGATCGCAAGACCCGCAACATCCAGCTGTCGATCAAGGCCAAGGACCAGGTCGACCAGCAAGAAGCCATGGCTTCCCTGTCCGCTCAGTCGGCCAAGGAAAACGCCGGCACGACCAGCCTGGGCGCCCTGCTGCGCGCCAAGCTGGACAACTCCGACAAGTAATCAGCAGCCAGTCTGCTGACCGCTGAAGGTCGGATGCGACGGGGGCCCCCCGGGGCCCCGGGGCCATTTAAACCCCGGTTGCGAT
>NZ_JACVUR010000070.1:0-19203 GCF_016516495.1 Delftia sp. S65 | reverse complement strand
CCCCCCCCACTTGGGCCCAACCCCCGTGGGGGGGGGGGCCAGGCAGCTTCCCTTCGGGTTGCCCGGCTGTGGGGCCGTCTGCGGCGTTGCACGCGCTTGCAAGGCAGTGGCCTTGCTGCGCACGTGCGCCTTGCATACGGCCCCGCAGCCGGGCAACGCGATCCCCAGATTAGTGTGAACAGGCCCTAAGACCCTGGGCGCCTTCGTAGTCGCCTACGCCCTGAGCCCCATCGACCTGATCCCCGATTTCATCCCCGTGCTGGGCTATGTGGATGACGTCCTGCTGCTGCCCGCACTGATCTGGCTCACCGTGCGGCTGCTTCCCCCTGCCGTGCTGGCCGACAGCCGCCAGCAGGCCGAGGCCTGGATGCAGGCCCAGGGCCGCAAGCCCCGAAGCCGTGCCGGAGTCGCCCTGGTGGTGAGCGTCTGGCTATGCGTTTGCGTGGGGGCCTTCCTTGTGTTCCGAGGGCGCTGGGGTCTTTGAGCGCGGCGCCTCGCTGGCTGAGCGGCGGCGGGCGGACAACAGTCAGGATGCGGGCGCTGCGCCAGGGCGCTGTATCATCTCGCCCAGGTGCTGAACACACCTTCACAGGCGGTCCCGCCACACTCCCGAAAGCAGTTGGACGTACTCACAGGAGGCCTTATGGCTGCTTTCCTTGCGGGCGTATCAATGCCCGAACCCTCTCCCAGTCCGTTGCATGGTCCCGTGCTTCGAGCGCATGGGCATTCCTTTGCGTCAGCCGCCAAGCGTGCTCATTGAGGAGTTGCCATGCTGTACTTTCAACTTTCCGAGCCGGAGTACAACAGCCTGCGGCGTGTGCAGGATCAGTTGGGGCTGATTTCCAGTTTGATCATTGGCGCCTATCCGGGGCATGCCTTGGAGCCAGTAACTCCTGGGCAATTGCTTGCGTTTATTCAGGCGCAGGAAGAGGCGCTTGAGGGGGTGATGGGGGGTGTGAGTGAGCGCGGTGTAGTGCGGGGGATGGATTGACTGGGTGCTGTGCTGGGAGGCCATGCATGATATGCGTGGCCTTTCTGGGTGTTTTGGGGCTGCTAGCGGGGTTTGGAGCATGTGCACAGTCAGTCTCTTGAGGACTGCTTTCGGCCAGAAGCAGACACTCAAAGAAAAAAGAAATGGCGGTAGATGGATTGAAGGAAATGATTCTGCGATCCGTTGTCGAACTCGCTTGCACCTCGCTTAAATGGGCCGCTTTACTCCCCCGTACTCCTGTATACTCCTAGTGAATTAACGCGGAGGTGAGATGTTGGAGTCAATGAGTTGTTGGAAGGTGGATTGGACGGCTATGGGGGCGATTGCGACAGCAGGGACTTGTGTGATTGCTTTAGGCTTGGCCCAGCGCGACGCAGTGCAACAGAAGAAGAAAGAAAGAAAACTACGAATCGCTGTTGCTGCACTAGTGCAGGCGGAGCTTCTGGAGTTGCACTTGGCAGAGAGGAAATTTCAAAGTCTGGTGGGCTCTTGGGCGATGATTGATATACGTTCAATGCGTGAGGCGATGATCAACGGGCTGTCTCCTAAGCTAATGCTGCAGACCTTTCAATCAATGCATGACCTATCGGCGGAAGTGTTGGAGGCTATTGGGGAAGTCATAGCTGCAGCACATCAATGCCTTTCCTTAGTTTCAACCTTTCATGACAAAGAAGCAAGAGAGGACGAAAATCTACAACCGGAAATGTTTAAGGCAATTGAGTTCGGGGCAAAAAGGCTTAGAAAAAAGCTGCACGATTTGGAAGAAGTTCTGGGCACAAATGTCCGGATGATTTAAAAATTACCACCCATCCGGTAAATTTCTACAGTCAGTCACGGTGGCAAGGCTTTAAAAGCCTCCACTTAAATTATGATTGATCAATATCATATTGATATATGAGTACTTAAAAATATGTTTTTTAAGCGATTCATCATTAATTACGCGTGGCGGTCAGTCAGAAAGCCTTCCAAGTAGGCTGTTTCTTGGTCGAACTATTTCGTTTGACGACGAGCAAGCAGCGCGCGCCCCCCGCTGCGATGGTGTTTCACATTCGCGGCGTGAGCGTCTGCTTTGGGTCGTGAGCAGCCCTCGGTCACAGGCTGATACCGGCCCGGAGCAGATGGTGGCTGCGAGAGAAAGCGGACGATCAACGTTGGAGTTGACCGGCTAGCACCGGCAGGGCGCCGTGAACCGTGGCCTTAATCTTCACCCTGTTCTCTCTGTTCCAGTCGGCCTCCGCGTGGCGAAGTATCAATTCTTCCTCAAGGTAGTTTCTGAGCGACTCGGGATGGACTTCAATCCAGGCGATCTCCACCGTTCCGCCCTCACACGCGTGCGCTATGACTTGGGCCAACTTCGACCCCGTCTTCTCGTTCTTTTGGAAGAGATGGTTCGTAATCCGTTGCCGCGCCAGCTTCTTGGTCGTCTTGCCGAAGTATCTGAGCGAGTGCTTCGTTTCACCGCATGCCGCAGTGAAGATGGCGTACAGATTAGCTGATCCTGACACCTTCGCCAGCAGCGACTTGTTGGCGAGGGCCAATGCGTCACCGTCCCACGGTGAAGTTGCACTAGGTGCGAAGGACACGCTCACCCGCTGCTCCGGCGCCAGCAGACGCTCTTCGACTTGAGACAGAAATGCCTCCAATGACGAGATTTGTTCGTAGCGCATGGGGAAGATGGACTTTCCTGAGTTCTAACGTGTGGCATGAGAGGCGGCGACCGGCTTTCCGGGCGACGTCCTCTCGATGGAAGGGTTAGGCAGCGCCCTCGCCGTTGTAGTTGGTCGAGCCCTCATCCCGTTGGCGTTGAACACTCTTCCAGGCCCATTTCGGAATCTGTGGGGAATCTCGATTGACTTCATTCAGGCGCTGCCTGTAGGTTTGAGCCGTTTAGACTGCCTTCTCACAGAAAGAAGCATCGGGGAAATCTGTGTTCCAGTTCTTGCAATCTCGCTAAAGTGCGTTCAGGTTCTCTGCGGCCGCTCTGTGCTTTCCCGCGAGCTCATTGAAATTGAGAAATGCTACGAGACCGCTAAGCACAGAAACAAGCAGACTGAGGACGACGGGCAGGCTGCTTGCAAGGGCCTTGAGTTGTCCGCTGGTTTCCAAGAAGGTCTTGGTGTCAGCTGACAGAAACCAAGTCAGAAGAAGAGAAAGAATAAGTGCTGGAAGGCCAATAAAGAACTTTTGCCGCCGCTCGTAGACAGCGGCCGCATCCCAATGAGCAAGCTTGGATGTCTCCGCGTCCTCCAGGTGACGCTGTACTTCCGCTTTTACTGAGGAGAAGTGCGCTTCGTCGTATGCCATAGGAGAATGATAGGGGTGAGCTTGAGGGCCAGCCTGCGATGCCTAACGTAAAGGTGACCGGCCTTTGCCGCAACGTGTCCGAGTCGACCGACCAGTTAGACCTCTTTGGGCCGAACTGCAAATTTGCCGAGTGCATTGTTCACCACCTTCGCGACATACTGCTTCGGCGACAGGCCGCCGAAATACGGGTCCACAGTAGCTTCAATCCGCTCCAGTATTGCAGTAATCCTGGCGTCTGCCTCCGGGGAGATACGCTGCGCACACGATGCGAGGTTCGCGGCGATTAGCACGTGCAGCGCCACCTTTGCATCTAAACGGATTCCCCGCATGAAATCATCCAGCTTAGACAGCCCTTCCGGCGTGCGCAGGTTGAACCACGGGGCCATAAAAAGCTTGTGAACGAAGAAGTTCCTTCTCTCCAGGAGGCGATCAAATGTCTCAGCGAAGTGGTCCGGGAGTTCAACGCGATCGCCTAGATGTCGAATGAGACTTCCCAGGGTTTCCTTGTCTCGGAGAAGCGTCGCTCCTAGCTTGGCATCCGCCTCGCCGGGGGAGACCATCCCAAGAAGCGCCGCAACAATGAACTGCTCGAAACGCTGAAGGATCAGTAGCGTCTCGCCGATCATCAGCACCGTCGATTCACGGGAGGGCGTGGTCATGAGGTCTAACGTTTGACTTCAGCGGCGCCGAAGGCGTCCGCTGGAAGGATAGGTTAAACGTCTGCCGCTTAAAGCAAGGAGGTGAAACATAGATAGGTTCCCCAGACAAAGGATGCAATGGAAACTGCGTCCGTAAGCAAATCAATCCACGCGTAACCCGCGACCTTCTGCGAAAACTCGAAGACCCGACTCTCTGCGTACTTTTTGTCGACGGCGCCGTAGTAGCAAGACCACATTACGTACTTGTTGATTGCCGCCAACACCGCTTGAAGGGCCACACCAAGGAGAAAGGCAATGGCAACTGCCCTCAAGTTGCCTGCCTGCCCCAGCTTCTCCCATAGCTTTTCTTGGCTCAAAAGCAAGACTGGGGCACCAACACCGTAAGCGGTTAACCAAGTCCGAAGAACATTTGAGTGATCTTTGTAGACCTCGAAGTGCTCTGCTCCAAGCTCACCTTCAACAGCTGCACAAGATCCAAGATATTGTTGTTGATCAGTCATATGTGTGTTACTGGCGTCTAACGCCTAATTAAGCCGCGAAGCGGAGTTGGATTGAATGAATTGTTAGACTATTTGAGAAATTCAATGAACTCACTCTCACGAGTCTCATCGCATAGCGCTTCCAAGAATTTCTTTTCTGAGAAGCCTTGGGATGCTTTTTCCAAAACAATATTACCAAGAGCACGCAGTCGCCGCATTTTTGCTGGAGACTGAATTCTCCTCTTGAGCAAATCGCTAGTTTTTATTCCATCGACAAACGCATGAGCCGCAGCATCATCGAAGCTCTTAAACATGTCGGGAATGTGCAAAGCAGCCCCGTCTGCATAAAAATCCGTCCGATTCCAACGACCGCTAGAACCAATACGCCCAACGTAGGTCTTTGTCAAACCAGATGCGTAGGATGCAAGCAAGTCTTCAGGAATAAGGCTAGCATATGAGACAAGAGCTCTGACTGCGGTGTTTTCTCTCGGAAAATCATCAAGTGCGTTGGTCAACTCCGTGACCATTGGTTCGGTTTTGTAACGACGAGCCACAGTGGATAAGTAGGAAAGGCCCTCTACAACTTCTACAAAAGCAAATGCCGCGTTCGTAATATCGACATTCCCCTTTTGTATTTCCTGGTCAACGCGGCGCACGACTTGCACCTTGACAGTTTTCGGTAAAACCCTCCATAGAATGGGGGACACGAACTCGATGTTTGATCGGAGAACACTAGTCGACTGGGGGTGTATGTACGACGAATAGAGCCGATTAGCCAGCTCATTTTTGTATACATCAGGAAGATCGCCCAAGGCGCTCTCTATTGCGATTCGATTTCTGTCGAATGACTGCTCATTAAGTGTGGCAACGTAGTCGTTGACATCGATGATCTGAGCTGGATATTCAGCATTAAGCACGTACTTAATGCAATCATCCATCATTGACAGTACCTTAATGATTGACGGAGGGCTGCTCTTGGGATGTCCTGAAAAAATATGCCTAGTTTCTTTGGCGTGTTTTAGCACTTTAGATGCTTCCCAACTGATGACGCCAATCTTGCATGCACCATCAATCAACTGATCGTCATTGACGAAATTCTGAAAATCCTCATACGTCTTTACTTCGCGTCCGATCTCCACGGACTGATTAAATAGCTTCAAGCTGCGGAACATGATTTTATTTCTTAGATCGTCGACGACCGCATTCCAGAAGGAGCCAATCGCACTTCGGTAGCCCGCTACTTGTAGAACGCTAACCGCTTCGATGATGTAAGGATCATCTCTTAGTTCATCTCGAACAGACAAAAGAGAGCGCTTGATTAGCGGCACTATTTCTTGCTGGTCCGCAGGAAGTATTATCGGAAATTCAGTGTCACTCATGGATGGTCCTGAATAGTTCTAACTTAATGTAGACTGCACCAAGCCGCAGGCCATATCTGGCGCTTGCGGTCTAAATTGGCACGAAACAAACGCGGGAAGGGTTTGTCGCCTAGCTTGATGGAGCGTATGCGGTATGAGAATACAGTGCTAAATTCAGTCATAAAACCTGCCTCCCCTCCTGTGTTGCGCGCCACACGGTTGCTGGATCAGGTCCGTGAGCGAATTCGTTACAAACACTATAGCCTGCGCACCGAGCAGGCCTACGTGCAATGGGTGTGCATGTTTGTGAAATGGCACGGTTTGCGGCATCCGCGAGACATTGGGCAGCAGGAAGTCGAAGGTTATTTCGCCATGTTGGCGAACGAGCGGCGGGTGGCCGCTGCGACACACAACCAGGCGTTAAGCGCATTGCTGTTTCTTTACCGCGAAGTGCTGGACATGGAGCTGCCATGGTTCGATGGCGTGCAGCGCCTGCGCCTGCGCACGCTCAAGCGCATTGCACAGGTATGTGGCAACGCCATCACTTCCATGAGGAGCGATTACAGCGCGCACTGAAGAAGGCCGTGGCACAGGTGGGCATTTGCAAGCTCGTTTCAGTGCACACCTTGCGCCACAGCTTCGCCACGCACTTGTTGCAGTCGGCACCGATATTCGCACGGTGCAGGAGTTGCTGGGACACCCGGATGTAAGCACGACGATGATCTACACCCATGTCCTAAAAGTCGCAGCCGGGGGCACCACCAGTCCGTTGGACTCCTTGGCGTTGAACATGCAGCATGGCTGAATGACGGCTTTGGAGCGCGGCTCAGGGTCGAAAGCAGACCATCTACAAAATCAGTTCCCATCCCCAACCCCAGCCATCTCCCGAGTCCCCCGACATCCCGCACCAAACGCCGAACACCCCCAAAACGCCTTCCCAGCCGCAGGCCCTCGCTTGGCAACTCGCTGAACCATGGCTTTCCCACATTGAGGGCAGCCGGGTATTGAGGCGGCAGCCGGTCGCACGGTGTCAAAAGCAGGCTCCGTCTTGCCGGGCTCGGCCACAGGCACGGGGCTCGCCAAAGGTGCAGAGGTCCGGGCCTTGGTTGTTGAAGCCGCTCCTGTCTGGGCCTTTGCCTCCTTGAGCAATTTCATGAGCGCGGCGCCGTCCATGAGGTGGATATTCCTTCCCGCAGCAAACGCCACAGCTTCCTGAGTGAACCGGCCAGAGGTCACCACAAAGCCGGCAGCGGCACCATCAGCAGCCATGACTCCATAAAGCTCGCGCACCGTGGAAACGCCTACCTTGAAGGCTTTCCACTGCTTGCATTGCACCAGTGTCTTTTCGCCATCCTTCGATAGAAGCAAGTCCACGCCACCATCAGGCCCGCCGCCACCGGTTTCCTTGACGCTGTAGCCGCGCCGCCGAAATCCCTCACCCACCAGCGTTTCGAACTCCCGCCATGACATGTTCTGCAGCGCATCCGCACTGGAGCTGGCCGAGGTGGTTTCGAACAACTGGCTGCGGCGGCGCTTGCGCACGGCGGAAATGGCCGCGCCGGCCAGGCAGATGAGGGGCAGGATGTACTGGCCACCGGTAGCCAGGCCCTGCCATATGGCTGTTGTGGCCAATTGGCCGATTTGCTGCGGGCTTTGTGCTGCAGGCAGGGGACGGATGGCAATGGAGTGCAGCACCATGTAGCTGGTGAGTGCCAATGCAATGCCGGCCCACCAGGGCAGCATGGCGATCAGATCCATGAGGTCTTCTGCCGTGCTGGTCTTTCGTTTTCTTGCCACTCCCGCTCCTCCATCGTTCAAATTGCCGAACATTTTGCAACATTTATGGGTAAGGCGAATTCCTGTGCCAATGGGTGCGGTGAAATCAAGAGAAATTGACACTGATGGTGTCTTCTGGTTGGTGATGAATGTTCGCAATGCGCTATTGATTGCATAGCAGGTGGTGCATGCCTGGTCTGCGAAATTCCTTGTCTTGTCATTTTGGGCAATGGACTGATCGTGCTCATTGCCATGGGTCACGCAGGGGACAGGCTCCTTGGAGTGTGAGAGAGCAGTCCCGCTGCTGTCCTTATCCCCAGTGCTGTATGAATTTGTGTCGCTTGTTTGGGGGACATACAGGGCCATGGCGGCTACCTAGCATCCGGTCGACTGGAGCGCAAAAGGAGGGCGGGCGATGACTGCGGTGCGGTCATTTCTTCAACGCCGCCGCTTGTTTTCACACCGATTCGAGGCCGAATCCGGCCTTTCACCATCAGGAGCTTTCACCATGTCCGACCCTGCAAATTCAACGAATGCATTCACCCCGTCTGCCGATATCTACAAGGGAATTTCCGTTCTCAGTTCAGAAGACTGGATCGGGCTGACGACGTTCTTCGAGTCTGCAGTCACCGACAACCCGACCACCACGGAGCTGATGCGCGCCATGCTGGGCATGCAGAAGCAGGATGATTTCAGGCCGGAGTTTTCCGAAGCGGTGGAGCTGTTCGTCACGCTCAAGGGTGTCGGCCAGAAGTTCAAGGCCGATGTGCAGGACAAGATGCTGACCCTTGCCGACGATATCGTTCAGTACAACGATGTGGCGGCAACCACCTATGAGCGGTTGATCGAGCTGGTGGACCGTTTCGATCTGGAGGGGGCGCCCACCCCATCGGCGGAGCCGGCGGTGGAAGCGAAATGGAAGGCCCTGGTCAAGGTTTGGGAAAGCGATACGCCCAGCGGGCGTTCGGAGCAGATCAAGCGCAATTTCAGCAGCGCGCTGGAGCAGTTGATTGAAGACGCCAATGCGCGCTCGGTGCGTGCCTTCGCGCTGCAGAACTCCATTCTGGACAACGGCAACGGAATACTGATGCGCCTGAATGCCTGCAAGACCGCATTCAATGGACAAAAGCAGAAGTTCACGACCACGCTGGGCGCCGAGGGTGCTGCCAACCAGAAGCTGAAGGCCGCCGTGGAGAAGCTGGAGAACGACTTGAAGGCCCTGCGCCGCAAGGAAAAGGATGAAGTCATCGTGCTGTCCACGTCTCCGGCCTATCTGGCCATTCCGCTTTTCGGGCCGCTGATTCTGGCGGGGGTGGATATCGGTGTGGGTGCGGACCTTGCGGTCACGCGAAGGAAGATTGCCGAGAAGGTGGATGAGGTGAGAACCATCCAGGCCACGATGGCTACGAACGAGCGCTTCATCGGCTACTACAACCGAAGCAATGATCGCTTTGACAGCATCAGCAAGAGCATCGAAGACCTGGGCCCCAAGCTCAAGACGCTGGGCGAGGCATGGCGCGCGATTTCTGCCGATCTGGGCAACATACACAAGGTCTTGAGCACCACCGGCCGCAAGTCCCTGCAAGGGGAAAACTGGTTCAGCCTGACGGTGGTGCTGGGCACGGCAAAGAAGGGCTGGGCGCGTGTCGCCGGACAGGCAGACCATTTCCGTCGTTTTGGCGGCACGCCGAAGAAGGCGCAGAGCGTGGACCAACTGGTGGAGCTTGCCAGCAAGAAGGCAGCCTGAGCGATCTGCTCCGGCCTTTGTCCAACCGCTGCACAGGTGCAGTGCCTTACCTGGAATCACCCGCCATGACTTCAGCAATGACTCCCGCGCTCACTGCCGCGATGACTCCCATTGAATTGCGAACCCTGATTGATCGCTACCGTGCCGAGGGCCTGGTGCCGCCAGGGCCGCTGGTCTGCAGCGGTGGCCGCGCGCCGGACGGCAGCTTCAATCCCTTCGGCACCGTGGCCGATCTGGTGGTGGACCTGAAGGTGTCGCTGGACGAGGCCGACGCGGCTGGCCTGCAGGCGCTGGACATCCATGCCGATACCGTGGTGGTGCCCGAGGGGTTCGACAGGCGGCTTGACGGTGCGGTGCGGCGGCTGACGGTGGTTGCCCGCCGCATTGTTTCCGAAGGCACGACGGTTCTGCGCATGCTGCATGACGCGGACAACGAGCTCAGCAGGGTGCGCATTTTCGTGGAAGCCGTGGAGGGCCGGTTCACGCTGTACGGCGGCCCCACGCGCGACACCCCTTATGCGCTGGAGGGGGTCTGGGACACGGTGGCGCGGCCGCAGTTCAGCAATTTCCTGTGGCAGGACAACCGGGCTGTGGTGAAGCACACCCCCGTGCCGCCCGGCCTGCTGGAGCATGGCGAGCCGATGCACAGGGTGCTGGCCGCGCTGTTTGCCCTGAGCGCCGGCATGGCGGGCAGGCCCGGCCACAGCGCGGCCGAGCTGGCGTTGTGCCATGAGGCGCTGGCCTGGATCACGCGCTGGTCAGGGGTCGAGTCCGGGTTTGGCGAGTTGATCCAGGCGGCGGGTTCGCTGCAGCGTCTGCTGCCGGTCATGGGCGTTGACGGGCTGGCCAGGCCGATTCCTGATCTGAGCGCAGGAAGCTATCTGTCGCTGGCCAAGGCCCGGCAGGAGGTGATGGCAGCCATGGAGGCCCACCTGCGCAGCCTGCGCGCCAGCGGCGAGCTGGCAGGTGCCGTGGGCAGCGTCGCGCAGGCGTTTGCCGACCGGGATACCTTGGACCTCAAGACGCTGGAGGCACGTTGCACCGAGCTGGAGCAGCGGTTGATTCAGCAGATCGAGGCCCTTGACCGCGCCGCACGCACGGTGCGCCAGGAGGAGCTTGAAGCGGAACTTGCCGCCATGCGGCTCAAGCTTGAAAGCGACGTTGCCCAGATCGTGCGCACCGTGAAGATGAGCCTGGAAATCGCCTTTGGCGTCATTGCGGTCGCAGGCAGCGTGGCCGCCCTGTGCGTGGGCGTGCCGCCCGACCCGAAGGCGTTGACCGAGACCGGTCAGAAAGGCGTGCTCGGCCTGAAGGATTTGTACGGGCAGGCCAAGACGCTTGGCGGCAGCATAGACGGCCCGCTCAAGGCGCTGAAGGCCCTGGGCCAGTCGTTTGCCATTCCGCTGCAATGGGCCAGGCACAACTCCAGCACGCTCAAGAATCTGGTGGATCCCGCCAAGGGCGCATTGAATGCGGTGCTGCCGGTGATCCGCGGGCCGCTGGGCGGGCTGGATGTCGAGGGGATTTCACGGGAGCTGGGCGACACCATGCGTGCACTTGCGCTCATGCCGGATGCCAATGAAGCCAAGGCCGCCTGGACGGTGCTGGAGAACGATGCCGTCAACCGGCTGGATCTGGTGCTTGCCACGGAAGGCACCGAGGCGGCCGTGCGCAACGCCGCCAACACCCTCAAGACACAGGTGCAGAAGGTGGCCGTCTATGGCCGCCTGCTGGCAGAGCAAAGCGCATCCAAGAATGCCATTGCCCGTGAGCTTGCCACGCTCAAGCTGGAATACGTTGCGGTGATCGGCAAGCGCAAGCGCCTGCAGGCGCTGGAGCAGCAGGCGCTGACAGAGCTGGAGCGCAGCGCGCGGTTGCAGGGGGAAATCACCCTCAGGGCAGAAAGTGCGCGCCGCGGCTTCTTCGTGGACTGCTTCGGGGTCCGCGCCGCACAGGCCTACGAGACCGGCAAGCAGCCCGGCCACCGTCTGTCGATGCCAGGTACGGCCGCTGCCATGGCAGATGCACACGCCACCCTGCTGGCAGACCACGCCAGCGCGCAGGCGGCCAATGCGAGGACCAAAGGGGATTTGCGGCGGGAATTGCGGGTCACTGACGCCGCGCTGCTGCAGCAGCTGGCGCATGGGCAGCCCATCAGCCTGTCCATTGCCACCAGCCATCCGGCACTGGCCAGCTACCGCCGCATCCGCCTTTCGTCGGTGCAGGCCTGGCTGGAGTTTGCCGATGCCTCGGCCCAGCGCATCAATATCGACTTGGTGACCGGCAGCGACTTTCACGACAGCACGGGCAACGGGGACGAGAGGCTTTTCTGCTCGCCCCTGAAGATCAACTTCACCTACGCCGGCGACCAGATCGAGTTCTCGCAGCATCTGGGAGATGTCTGCCCGACGCCGTTCACGACGTGGCTGATCGAAGTGCTGGAGCCCCGACGGATGCCGGCAGCGCCTCGGGCCCTGCGCCTGTTGATGGCCGGCACTGCTGCCAGATGACCCGGCTTCTGTGGCTGCCCGCCGCTGCCACGGCGCTGTGCTGCGGTGGCGCCATGGCAGCGAGCTGCCGCGCCGAAGCCGAGCCCGCGCGTGAGCCAGTCGCACGGCAGGTATGGACCGATATCGCCGAGTTCTCGTTCCTGACCGGGCTGGATCTGGACGATGCCAGCGGCCGCATGACGCTGGTAAGGAGCCTGGAGAGCATGCAGTCGTTCCCTTCGCTGAAGGCGGCATCGGCCGCTTGGGGCACGCTGCGTGCCCGTATCGACGGGCTGGCCGATACGGTGCAAAAGCTGGGGCAGGCCGTCGGGCGTTTGCAGCAGCTGTGTGACCAGCTGGATGCCGTTTCGCTGACCCCCGACGCACCGCTGGACGAGGCCCGATGGAATGCGGGTGTCGCAGCCGTCGAGATGGAGATGGATGCGGCCATTGCGGCGGCTGCACCCGTCGTGGCGCAACTGGAAAGTCATGCCTCGCTGCTTCGCGTGGCCGCCGCGCATCATGCCCGGCAGCCGCCACCGGCAAACGCGGTGGTCCGCCTTGGGCCCGCGCCGCAGGCGATGGCAACGGAATTCAGCACCCTGGCATTGCGCTGGCGGGCCGTGGCCTCCGACCTTGCAAATGCTCGCCGCATCTTGCCGGTGAGGCCGGTGCGCGGCTCGTCTGCGCCCTTGATCGCCATGACGGCCGCCATGCGGGAACTGGCACGGATCTCCGCCGAGGCGCATGCACTCTCGGCCCAGCGGCTCAGCGATGCGGATTTTCGGCGCTACGAGACGGGCGACTACCTGTACGACCAATGCCCCATGCTCAAGGACCGCCAATGGGTCGGGCTGCAGAACCTGTATTGGAGCGAAAGGCGCAACGCGGTAGCGCTGCTGCAGGGCACGGGCCTTGTGTCGCCTCCCGGGCTGTTCAACTTCGAGCCATGGCAGATTTCCGTCCCGGCCATGATTGGGGGCGCCGACAGATGGAGGTTCCTGCGCACCGGCAAGGGCTACTGGCTTGTCCAGAATGCGGCGTTCGGACCGGGCACCATGGCGCTCGATGTCACCAGCGTGGCCGGGAAACCGCATCTTGAGCTGAAGATGACGGCGTCAGCTGGAGACTCGCCACGCTTCAGCGGCCAGCAATGGCGCTGTGCGCCCAGCGACCTGCCGGGCCAGTTCCATCTCTACAACCGCTTCCTGTCGGATGCCGTCGTGCTGGATACGGCCAATGACAATGGGATTGCCGTCATGCTGCCGGCCACCAGCCGCTCCTCTGGCCAGTATTGGCGTGTGATCGAGCGGTAAGAGGTACTTGGGGGCAGGACCCCCTTGATCTCAACCGCACTTGAGGTTGCATGCTCCAGGCTTCTCGTTGCCATGGCACTGCGCCATGGCCGGCGCAGACCCTGCAACCAAGAAGCATCCATGCCCCATCAAGATTCCCTCACGCTGGACGATCAGGTCCGGCCGACGACCACCGAGAGCTGGTCCATCCTGTCCTCCCCCTACCGCCTGACGACGATCGGCATCGTCTCGCTGGTGGCCTTGATTGCCTTTGAGGCCCTGGCCGTGGCCACCGCCATGCCGGCCGTGGCCCGCGCGCTCGATGGGGTGCCGCTGTATGCGGTTGCCTTTGGCGTGACCCTGGCCACCAGCGTGGTGGGCATGACGGTGGCGGGCGGCTGGTGCGACGCGCGCGGGCCGGCGGCGCCGCTGTGGTCTGGCATGGCGTGTTTTGTGGCGGGGTTGCTGCTGGCGGGCTTTGCGCCTTCCATGTCGGTGTTTCTGGCGGGGCGGCTGGTTCAGGGGCTGGGGGCCGGTGGCATGTCGGTGGCGCTGTATGTGCTGGTGGGCCGGCGGTATCCCGAGGCACTGCGGCGGCGCATTTTTGCGGCGTTTGCCACGGCCTGGGTGGTGCCCGCGCTGGTGGGGCCGGCGTTGAGCGGCCTGGTGGTGGAGCACCTGGGCTGGCGCTGGGTGTTCCTGGGCGTGCCCCTGCTGGCCTTGCCGGCCGGGGCGATGCTGCGCCCGGCGCTCCAGGGCCTGGGCGGCCATGGCCAGGGCATGCAGGGCGGCGTGCGGCGCGGGCTGTGGGCCCTGGGCGCGGCCACGGGCATCTGCCTTCTGTATGTGGGCGGGCAGAGCCAATCGGCAGGCGCCTTGGGGGCGGTGGCGGTGGCCGCGGCCTTGTCGCTGGTCTGCACCTGGAAGCTCTTGCCGGCCGGCACGCTGCGCGCCGGGCGCGGGCTGCCCAGCGTGATCGCCTTGCGCGGGCTGGTGTTTGCAGCATTCTTCGGGGCCGAGGCGTTTCTGCCGCTGGTGCTGGCGCGCGAGCACGGGCTGTCAGCGCCCATGGCGGGGCTGGTGCTGAGCGCGGGTGCGCTGGGCTGGTGTTCCGCTTCCTGGTACCAGGGACACAGCCGCAACGGCTGGAGCCGTCACCGCTTCCTGCGCGTGGGCACCAGCGAGGTGCTGGCGGGCGTGCTGCTGACGGCATCCGTGGCCTGGCCGGCCGTGCCCGTGTGGGTGGCGGTGGCGGGCTGGATCGTGTCGGGGCTGGGCATGGGCCTGCTGTCGGCAAGCCTGTCGGTGCTTACGCTGTCCATGTCCGCACCCGGCGAGCAGGGCGCCAACAGCTCGGCCCTGCAGCTGTGCGAGGCCATTGCCGTGGCGGCCACCCTGGCCATTGGCGGATCGCTGTTCGCGGCCTTGCTGGAGACTTCGGCCCAGGCGGCCTATCTGGCGAATTTTGGGGTTGCGGCCGGGGCGGCGGTGCTGGCGGCGGTGATCGTGGGGCGAACGGATACGCGGCAGGTGTTTGTGGGGTGAGGAGGCCGGCTTTGCCATCACAAAGATCGTTGGATGAGTGTTTAAGCCTGGCTCTGTAGGACGTGCGCGCAGGGGCTGGCGCGCCCCGGGACCACGCCTTGCCCTGTGGCGCCTGTGCTGTGATGGCGGCTTGTCCAACCAACGCACAGGAGAAACACATGTCCGAGAAAACCGCTTCCGTCCATTGGGAAGGTGCAGGCAAGACCGGCCAGGGCCGCATCAGCACGGAGACCGGCGCGCTCAAGGACCATCCCTACGGGTTCGGCAGCCGCTTCGGGGATGACCGCAAGGGAACGAATCCCGAGGAGATCGTGGGCGCCGCACATGCGGCGTGTTTCACGATGGCCTTTGCCTTTGCCTGCGAGAAGGCGGGCATCGCCACCGAGATGCTGGACACCACGGCCAAGGTCCGGCTTGCCAAGGATGGCGAGGGCTTCAAGATCGACCGCATTGCCCTCACGCTTCAGGCCAAGGTGCCCGGTATCGACGATGCGCAGTTCCAGAAAATCGCACAGGAGGCCAAGTCCCAGTGCCCGCTGTCCAAGGCGCTGGCAGGCGTGCCCGAGGTGACCCTGGTGGCCACGCTGCTGCATTGAACGCGCAGGCCCTTTGGGCCTTTGCCGCGCGGTGACGCGGCCTCAATCCTCCAGTACCAGCCTTCCCCGCATGGGCAGCGCATGCGAGGGATACGAGCAAAAGTAGGTATAGCTCTCGCCCTTTTGCAGGCGCGCCACGGGGAAGGTGACCGAGGCATGCTCGCCGCCCGACAGCATTTGCGTGGCGGCGATGACGCGTGCGTCGGCGTGGTCCAGCCAGGCCCGGTCTGGGCCGGCGCGCAGGCCGTCGGCGATCACGGCGTCGATGTCGGCGCTGCGGGCCAGCACCCAGTTGTGGCCGGCTTCCTGCCATGGCTTCCTGCCGGTGTGGACCAGGTGCACGGTGAAGTTCTCGCAGCGCGCGCTGACGCGGATTTCGGCCAGGCTGAAGCGTTTGCCGGGCTGGCCTTCAATGGTGGTTTCGCAGGCGGGATGGGCCACTCTGGATGCGGGCGTGGGTTGGGCATGCTGGGCCTGGGCGTTCATGCAGAAGGCGGCCAGCAAGGCAGCGGCGGCGGTGATGCGGGTATGCATTCGGAAGCTCCAAAAAAAGCGGATGGATCTGGAATCGGGCCGGGCTCAGTCCGCAGCCCTCAGCCCGTCCACGATGACCTGGGGCAGGCCCTGGGAGCAGGGCTCCACCCGGGCCTGCACGCCGTAGACGCGGGCCAGCAGGGCGGGGGTGATGGCCTGGGCGGGCGGGCCGTCGGCCAGCAGCTGGCCTTGCTTGAGCACGATGACGCGGTCGGCGTGGCGCAGGGCGGCGCCCAGGTCGTGCAGCACGACCAGGGTGGTCATGCCGTGGCGGCGCGTTTGCTCGCGCACCAGCTGCATGACGTGGAACTGGTGGTTGAGGTCCAGGGCGGACAGGGGTTCGTCCAGCAGCAGCACGCGCGGCTCGCGGATCAGGGCCTGGGCCAGGCCTGCAAGCTGGGACTGGCCGCCAGACAGCTCATCCAGATGGCGCATGGCCAGGTGGGCGATGTCCAGGTGCTCAAGCAGGGCGGCGGCCTGGGTGACCGCATCCGGGGAGCCGGCCTGCTGCGGGCGCGTGGCGTGTGGCGAGGCCTTGCGCGCGGCCAGCAGTGATTCGATGACGCGCAGGTGCACGGCGGCCGGCAGGGCCTGGGGCAGGTAGACGATGCGGCGCGCGCGCTCGGCCAGGCTGGCGTGCTGCAGTTCCTGGCCTTCCAGCGTGATGCTGCCCTGGGCGCGCACCAGGCCGGCCAGGGCACGCAGCAGGGTGGATTTGCCGCTGCCGTTGGGCCCCAGCACCACGGTGAGCGTGCCGGCGCGCAGCGGGGCGATGTCCAGCGATTCGATGACGCGTCGGCGCCCGTAGGCGACGCTGAGACCCTCGATCTGCAGACCATCTTGCGTGAGAGGTGGCAGATAGGTGGGTGCGAAGTGCGGGGTATTCAGGGAGGGGTTCAGGGTGGTGCTCATGTCCGCCCCCGCGTGCGCAGCACGATGGCCAGGAAGAAGGGAATGCCCACCAGCGAGGTGACGATGCCCACCGGGATGATGACGCCGGGGATCAGCGTCTTGGACGCCACCGAGGCCAGCGACAGCACCAGCGCGCCGACCAGGGCGGCTGCAGGCAGGTAGAAGCGGTGGTCATCTCCCACCATGCGGCGCGCGATGTGCGGTGCCACCAGGCCGATGAAGCCGATGCTGCCCACAAAGGCCACGGACAGCGCGGCCAGCAGGCTGATGCGCAGCAGGGCGCCCAGGCGCAGTCGGCGCACGTCCACGCCAAAGCTGGCGGCACGGTCCTCGCCCAGGCGCAAGGCGGTGAGGCGCCAGGCGTTGAGCAGCGAGAACGGCAGCACCAGGGCCAGCGCGGCGGCCAGCCCGGCCACCTTGGGCCAGGTGGCGCGCGAGAGGCTGCCCATGGTCCAGAAGACCAGGCCCTGCAGCGCCTCGGCCGTGGCCACGAACTGCAGCAGCGAGACCAGGGCGTTGAAGCTGAACACCAGGGCAATGCCGAACAGCACCACGCCCGATGCGCTCATGCCGCCCCAGCGCGCCACCAGGTCCAGCAGCAGGGCCGAGGCCATGGCGAACAGGAAGGCGTTGGCAGGCACGGCCCAGGCCGTGGGCACGCCGGGCAGGCTCCAGTCCAGCACGATGGCCAGGGCCGCGCCGAAAGCGGCGGCCGAGGACAGGCCCAGCGTGAACGGGCTGGCCAGCGGGTTGGCCAGCACGGTCTGCATCTCGGCGCCGGCCAGGCCCAGGGACAGGCCCACGGCCACGGCCATCAAGGCGTAGGGCAGGCGAATGTCCCAGACGATGACGCGCAGCGCAGGCGGGGCCTGGTCGGCATGGCCCAGGGTGGCGATCAACTGGTCCAGCGCCAGCCCGGAGGGGCCGGTGGTGAAGTCCAGCAGCAGCGCGCCCACGATGGCCGCAGCCAGCAGGGCCAGCACCAGCACGCGCAGGGCGGTCAGGCGCCGGTAGCCCCTGGCCAGCGGCGTGGCGCTGGCGGCCGGGCTGGCGAGGTCCACGGGCAGGTCGGTGGCCATGTTCATCGCGCGGCTCCGCTGGCCGCTATGGCCGCTGCCTTGGCAGGTGCATCGCCCCAGAAGGCGCCGTGCATGGGCAGGGCGGGCAGGAAGCGGCGGTTGATCTCGTCCAGTGTGGCCTGGGGATCGATGTCGCCAAAGCGCTCTGGGTAGAACCACTTGGCCGTGGCCTCGATGGCCAGGATGTTGGTGGGTGCGTCGTAGAAGTTGTGCCACAGGCCGTGGGCGCGGCCCTGGCGAACGGCGCCCAGCACCTCGAAACCGGGGCGCGCGGTCAGCGCCTGCAGGCTGGCCGAGAGGTCGGCCGGAGCCACGCCGCTGCCGGCCTTGAGCATGAGGCGGTTGCTCTGCGGGCGGCTGCCGGTGGCGATGTAGACCTCGGGGTCGGCGGCGATCAGGGCTTCCTGGTGCATGTCGCCGATGGCGCCGGGCACCTTGCCGGCCGCGACGTTGATGCCGCCGGCCGCCTCGATGAACTCGCCCATGTTGCCCTTGCCGACGGTGTGGCAGCAGCCGTCCCAGACGCCGGCCAGCAGCTCGGCGAAGACGCGCGGGCGCTGGCTGGTGGGAATGCCCTCCACCCGCTGGCGCACCTGCTGCAGGTGCTGCTCGTAGAAGCGCGCATAGGCCTCGGCCTGTTCCTCGCGGTGCACGGCCTTGCCCAGGATGCGCATGCTGGCCAGGGTGTTGCGCACGGGCTGGGCGCGAAAGTCGATGAAGACCACGGGCACGCCGGCCTTCTTGAGATCGTTGACCAGGCCGCTCTGGCGCCCCGGCCCATGTCCGCCCAGGCCGAAGATGGCGATGTCGGGCCGGGTGGAGACCGATTGCTCGGCACTGACGCTGTCTTCCGAGGTGCGGCCGATGACCGGGATGCGGTCTATGGCCGGGAAGCGGCGCCGGTAGTCGGCATAGCCGTTGGGGTCGGCGAAGGGCAGCTCGCCTTGCCACCCGGCGATGCGGGCCAGGGGCTGATCACCTTCGATCAGGGCCAGGGCATAGAGGAAGCGGCCCTCGCCCAGCAGGATGCGGTCCACGTTGGCGGGGATTTCGACCGTGCGGCCGACGATGTCGACCACGGTGGCGGCCGGTGCATTGGCAGCGGTGCCGGCAGGCGAGGCCGCAAGCGCGGAGGCGGACAGCAGGGCGGCGGCGCAGGCTGCGGCCAGCGCCAGCAGGGCGCGGCGTGTGGGGAGACGTTGGATGGATGTCATGGTATGGCCCCGGCTCAGAAGGACAGGTCCAGGCCCGCCGTGTAGGTGCGGCCCGCGCCCGGCACGCCGTAGAGCTGAAAGCCGTCCAGCGAGGCGCCGATGCGGCTCCAGTAGAAGCGGTTGGTGAGGTTGTTGATGTTGAAGCGGGCCGTGGGGGGGGGGGGGGGGGGGGGGCGGGGGGGCGGGGGGGGGCGGGGGGCGGGGGGGCGGGGGCCCGAGGGGCGG